>CAZEMN010000054.1:0-11232 GCA_964513335.1 uncultured Zetaproteobacteria bacterium
TATGGGTTCCTGTTTTGACCGCAGCATGGTAATCTCTTGCTTCAAGGCTTTAACCTCTTTGCTCAACTCTCCCATCTTCAATTCGCGACCGACCATCAGCCGGTTCATGCGCTCGATTTCATCTATTCTTTCCTTGAGCGCTTCTTCCGTCCGCTTGCGGTCGGCAATTTCCCTTTCCAGTTCAATGATTTCTTCTCCGAGCTTTTGAACGAGCATATCCTCGTGCAGCCGACCCAGCCTGGCATTATCACCAACTGGCGCAATCGGCACTTTCAGCTTGTGCTTCCGGTATTTGCTGATGATTCCTTCGATTGCTTTCAGAAATTCAAGCGGTTGCGCCGGTTTTTCTATGTATGCTGAGGCCCCCAGGGCCAAAGCCAGTTTCTTGTGTGCGGGTTGCAGATAGTTGACCGTATAGAAAACGAGGGGGATGCCATGCAGATTTGCATCTTGCTTGATCTCCTTGCAAAACGTGAATCCGTCCATCTGCGGCATCAGAACATCCGAGATGATCATGTCCGGAGGGGCGCGCCTGGCCTTCTCCAGAGCCTCCAGTCCGTGTACCGCCACATCAACTTCATGCTGCTGGTTTTCGAGCATGGATTCCAGTGCAAACCTTGTGACTGCACTGTCATCTACAATGAGAAATTTCATGAGCCGCTCCATGATATTTCTGGTTTGGGAGGTTCCGCTTTCCGGGTCGACGGACTTTCCGGATTTAGCAGGCATTTACTTGCCTCGATCATTACAAGCCAAATATGGGATGTAGCCTTATTCATCACCTTTACCCTTCCCGCCCTTCAGGCGCTTGATTTCCTCGCGCAGTTCCTTGATGCGGAATTCGCGATCTACCGTGGCTTTCTGGAAGCGCTCCAGTTCGTCCAGCCGCTGCTGCAGAGTCTCTTCGGCCTGATTGCGTTCGGTGATGTCCAGAAATGTCACAACCGAACCGGTAGTCTTGCCATCTTTTGTGACTGGATAGGACCAGTATTCGGTAGCAAAGCTTGTGCCATCCTTGCGCCACAATACCTCACCATCCACATGCGTGCCCTCGCCTTTCTGGAAAGCTTCAAAGATGAGGCATTCCTGTTCGGGGTAAGGCGAACCATCGGGCCGTGTATGGTGGATCAGATCGTGCATATTCTTGCCCAGCACATCATCCATACCTTCATATCCAAGCAGCTTCAGGCATGACGGATTGGCGAAGGTGCAGTTGCCATCAAGATCAAGTCCGTAGATGGCCTCGGCCGTGGAATCAAGCAACAGCCTGATCTGGTGCTCGCGTTCCTGCAATTCGGCCTTTGCCTGCTTTTGCTGTTTTTCATTCTCGATGGTTGTGAGCGCAAAGGAGATATCATCCGCCGCCTCTTCCAGAATGGCGAGTTCCTGGTCATGGAAAAAACCTGAGTCCCCGGCGTACACGGACAGTGATCCGAAGGTCTTGCCCTGCACCAGAATGGGAAAAGCGGCTGCGGACTGGCAGCCACATTCGATGAGCGGTTGCTTCCAGGCGGCCTTGCAAGTGGTGTCCTTCAGCACCATGCAGTGGGCAGGCTTTCCTTCAGTGATAGCCTGTAACGCCATGGCGCAGGGAACGATTGGCCCGATTCCTGCCTTGTCCACAGCCTTCTGGCAGAGTTTGCTGAAGGCAGCCTGCGCCACCGGTTTCAGGCCGGACGCCTTTTTGTCATGCATGCCGACCCATGCAAAGCGGAAGCCACCAAGTTTTACGGCGGCATTGCAAATGCCTTCAAACATCTCCTTCGGCCGGGAAAGGCGCTGCACGCGCTGATTGACTTCACTCAAGAACGTGAGCAGGCGGTTGAGGCGGGCGGTATGCTCGGCCATCTGCCGCTGACGGGAGAGAAAGATGTCGGCAACATAGCTGGAGCCGATGATCAGCGATATGATCACCGCGCGCATCCACAGCTCATTGGTATCATCAGGGAAGAAGCTCTCAGCGAACGATCCTTCACCCAGTATATACATGTGCAGGACAGTCTCGAATATCCAGTCCGCCATTGCCAGACCCATGCCCCACCAGAGCAGGTAGGGTTTCACTTTCACGCTTTGTGTTGCCGCGCCTGTATTCATCCTATCATGCTAGTCCATTATCAGAAATTCCACAATATTTTTCAGGATTTCCAAAGGTTCAAGGAGCTAACCTGATTACCATCATCTATTGCGCCATCAGGATCAAACTTTAACGAGGTTCGCCCCCGGTATTTTGGACAGGGTTTTGTCGAAGGTAAAGAGAACGCTTCCTCCCGCCTGGCTTTCAGCCATAATCAGACAATCGGAAAAATCGGCTTTACTACCCTTGTAGATAGTGAGCGCTTCCATAAAACGGGCTTCGGCCTGAAGGACAAGCGCCTGATTGTGCAGCAGATGTTCCAGAATTCTGATGATATCCTTTTTGTCCAGGCCATACGCGGCGCGCAATACCCAGACGGATTCAACCTGCACAATCTGCGTAATGAATACCTGTCCGGCCTTTGTTGCCAGCGCACGTGCTGCAGTCACCTGTCCGGGTTGGCCAGGGTCGTCCACCAGCATGCGAACGAGAATATTCGTATCAACGGAGATCATGGCTTGCCCTGATTCCGGATTGCCTTTTCCATATCTTCCAGACTGGCACTACGTTTGGCCTTCACCAGTCCAAAGGCGGCCCCGATATCCTTGATGACGGGCAAAAGCACAACCTTGTCTTCTTCCACGATAAAACCTACCTGGTCGCCCTGATGGATGCCCAGGTTCTTTCTCACGCTGGATGGGATGGTCACCTGGCCTTTGGCGGTAAGCGTGGATGTTTTCATCATACAACCTCCATTAAGCCGGAACTATTCATAAATGCTGCCGCGTCCTTGCTTGTTCCTTTGTTCACAATGATTCGTTGCTCAGTCGCTCGTAGTCACGGCTACGCCCTTTCTCACAAAAATCCGTTTGCACAAAAATTCAGCGTAATCATTACGACGACTCATGAATGGCCCGGCTAAGTATTACATATGCAAAATAGTAATGCCGCTTCTATTAAATGTACAACAATCACGTGCTGCGTGTCATGGAATTCTGATGGTACAAATGTGCGAAACAATATCTGACCTCATCATATTGTTGCGAAACCATGCAAGGTGCTGAGCAAGATCAGTTATCTTTTTGCGAGTAGAAGCTGTAAGTGCCGCCTTTCTTCTTTGCCTGGTACATGGCGGTATCGGCATGCCTGACCAGAGTCTCGGAATCATCGCCATCGCCCGGATAAATGGCAATGCCGATGCTGGCACTGATATGACGTTTCTCACCATTGAGAACAAAGGGCGCTTCCATCTCATGGAGCACCCGTTTTGCCACAATGGCGGCGTCACCCGGTTGCTGCAGGCCTGCCATGACGATAAAGGTGAATTCGTCTCCACCCATGCGGGCCACGCTGTCCATTTCCCGGACGCAGCGCAGCATGCGCTGTGCCGACTCTTTCAACACCGCATCACCCGCTTCATGCCCCAGACTGTCGTTGATGTCCTTGAATTGATCGAGATCGAGAAAGAATACGGCAAAAATATTTTTTTGACGCCGCGCCTGAGCGAGGGTCTGGTGTAAGCGATCGAAGAACAAAGGTCGGTTGGGCAGGCCAGTCAGGCTGTCACTATGGGCCAGTTGCTCCAGTTGTCCCTCAGTTCGCTTGCGATGAATCACGCTGGCCAGTGTATCGGCCACCATCGTAAGGAAGTGTTCTTCACGGTTTTTTCGGACATGTCCCGCGGCCACATAGGTGTTGATGACGCCCAGCATCTCTCCATTAGCCAGTATCGGTGTACAGTAATGACCTTGTGGTTCGATGCCGTCGCATGTGCTCCCATGTCCTTCATCCACATGGTCGGCAAAGATAGTCGCATGACTTGCCGCCGCCCGGCCACACAGGCACTTGCCGAAAGGAAGGCGGGCGCATGCTGCTTGCAGGGTATCAGTCAGGCCCCGTTGTACGGTGAGTTCAAGTTCATCTCTGTCTTCAGAGGTAACAAAAATAGCGCCTTTGTTCAGCAGGGAGAATGCGGGCATACTCAATAGCGCATCCAGTGACTTCTCAAGAATTTCCTTAAGTCCGGGCGGCTGGGTTGAAATATGCAGAATGGCATCCAGTACCGTCTGCACATGGTAATCCCAGGCCAGTCTTTCCTGTGCTTGATGACGCTCGGTCATGTCGTGCAATACCAGAACAATACTTGCGTCTTCCTCGTCGATTATGGCCAGCCTGGCTGTAACTTCAAGGATTAAGCGGTTATCGCCATGTCGGAATTCGTATATGCCACTGGCTTCAGGCTTGCCTGCCTGAACCACATTGACCGGATGCCTACCGACAGAAAGCGGCTGTTCCTTTTCTTCGAGAGGAACCGTTTCCGCCAGGTTTGCGCCGATCAGCATGATGTTTGGCTGGTCAACCAGGCGGGCAAAGGCATGGTTGCACCACTGGACGCTGCCATCCGGATTAGCCCACGCGATGGCATCTGAAATCGAGCCAAGCGCCACTTCCATTTTTCCCAGTGTGGAATGCAGTTGGCTGATAACCTCGTTTGCCGCTTGTGCCATTATATGCCCCTCAATTCTATGCAGTACTATATATTATTAGCTTGTAATTCATAAATCATCCGGGTCAACAGGCTTGATCGTGGCGCCAAACAGCCATTGGCCTTCATTCTGTTCGGCAATCATGTGGTGCTCGGCCGCGAATTCTACTCCTGCCTTGTTCACTGCGGTAAGGGTTAGCAGTTTGCCGAGAATTGTTGGCTGGCCGGTGGTGATGAAACGTGAAAAGCCGAGGTTGTGAGCATCATGCATTCTTTTCGGGATAATTCTGCCGACAAATTCACCGATTATCTCTCCGGGCTGCCAGCCAAAGACTTGTTCGAAATGCGCGTTGACAAATATGATAAGCCCCTGTTGATCGACAATCAATGCGGGAATTTCTGTTTGATTTCTGAGCGCATCCAAAGTCAGTGTGTTTTGCCCCATATTTAACACCTTCTATGCCATATCGGGAGTATGTTCACGTTTGATTATAGCAGTATCTGCGTGCATGTGCATGGCAGTTTCGGGCTTATGAGAAATCTCCTACACGGCAGAAACAGCGGTTCAGAATTCCCCATATTTTTATCATGGAAAACCCGCCGGCTGGCTAAAATTGATAACAGGCGCGCTTTATCTGACGACCTGAAAGCATCTGACCGGTTTAGTCCGGTTTTTCACCTTGATTTCTCCCTTCGGGGCTGTGTCAACAAGGGTTCCACAGCATTTCCGGGTCTCATCGCCGATGATAATGGTATAGCCCCTTGCCATCTGTTCCAGTCTGGCGGCGACATTAACCGTATCTCCGATGACAGTATAATCCATGCGGTTTTTTGAGCCGACATTTCCTACAACGGTTTCGCCGGTGTTAATACCGATGCCAACCTCGAAGGAAGGATAGCCTTTGACCGTAAAATCCGGCATCATGGTCCTGATTCTGTCCTGCATGGCAGTAGCTGCGCGCACGGCATGTACGGCATGGTGGCATCCCTCTTTGGATGGGCCAACCAGACCAAAAACCGCCATGAGTTCATCACCGACAAACTTGTCCAGAATCCCATGATGTTCAAAGATGATGTCCACCATGTTATCAAAATAATCATTGAGTATGTCGATTACTTTCTCCGGAGGCATGTGTTCGGAGATGGTCGTGAATGAGCGGATATCGGCGAACAGTATGGTGGTTTTCTGTTTTCTGTTTTGTAACAGCGGCCCTTTATCCGAACGCATGATTTGCTCGACAAGAGCATCACCTACGTACCGGCTCAATTGCTGCCGTAATAACGATTCTTCCCGGAGCTTTTTCTGATAGGCCTCGATGTCGCGGGCGTACAACATGAGTTTTGTGGTGACTTCCTGATAATTGCGATTGGATTTTTCCGCCTCGGCAAGCATGGTGTTGAAATGTAAGGCAATGTCTGAGAGTTCACGTGGTTGACCTCCCTTAATTTCAATTGGCGTCTTCTTTAAAGCAGTCACGGCTAATCCTGTTTTTTCACTGAATGTCTGCAATTGCTGGCCAAATTTACGCATGATGGAAAAACCTAACAGATGGAAAATCAGGGCGGCGGCAGCGATCATCAGTATTGTCTGGGTCACATTTACGTGCATCTGGATTGCCAGATAGACGGCTAGCAGATAGGGGATGATTCCCAACAGGCTATAGATTATTTTTGCAATTTCCTGGAAACCGATCTCTTGCCTCATGATGCATCCTCGGGTTTCTCTTCACCGGGATCCGTATCCCTCGGGCTTTGTTGAAAGGACAGTAGGTTGTCCATGGAAATACCGACAGGCACCCGATGCGCCTTGCCTGCCTCAGGTGCATGTGTATCGCCAATCCAGATAATCGTGGCTCGCCCTTCCATACATGCATCTATCTTGCCGGTGTCAGGCATGTGTATGTTCAGGGCTATCCGTTGGCCGTTAGAATAAGATTCAGGCCGGTTACTCAGGAAACAGGCACCATCACCGGAGATATTATTAAGGACGGTCCTCTCTATGGGATGTTTTATCGTACCGGAAACTGTGGAAATATCGACCTCAAATTCAAGTGGATGGCGTTCAAATGCCCTTCTACATCCAATATGATCCGGCATTATCATCTCCCTTTTTAATAGGAGCATAGATGTTTTTGGCAGGGTGTGCCCGGAAGTATTCTCTGATTGAGCAACGTTCTATCTAGGGCCTGTTCACATGTATGCTATTGACCCAATATTATCAACAAGTTGTGTATGCTTTTCCATGTCCTAAAATCACTACTCAACGCATTGATTTATAATGGCGATTTAAGATTAATGTGAACATGCCCTAATTCATCCTATGCCGAACGCGATGATGGCTTTTTACGAAGCCATCATGAATGTCAGTGGCTAAGCGTTGATGAATTAAAAGTAACCATTCGCTTTTTGAATGGTGTTGGGCTATAAATCGTTTGTGAGCACAGCCAAAAGTAAGGAAACTCAGACTATTCCCTTCCCTTCCAAACGTGGTCTGATCGAACAGGACGCCGATCTGGGCGGTGTGAATGCAGCTTGGGTGGAATCATTGTATGAAGATTATCTGAGCAATCCGGATTCAGTACCACATGCCTGGGCTGAACGCTTTCGCGGCATGCGGGAGGAAGTAGTGACTCCCTCACGGCGGCAGGTTGAGGCCCGCTTCCGGCAGAGGCAGCCACGAGGGCAGGTGCAGGGACAAAAGTCTACTGCTGAGCCGGAGGTTGGGGGAGTTGAATATCCATCCCGTGCGTTGTACCTGATTCATGGTTATCGCGTGCATGGCCATTTGCATGCCAATCTGGATCCCCTGCACCTGCATCCATCACAACCCAGCCCTGAATTGGACCCGAAGTACTATGGCCTTTCCGAAGCCGATATGGATGTGCCATTCCCGACCGGCGATCTGGTTGCGCCACCCGTGTTGCCGTTGCGTGAAATTCTTGAAATGCTGGAACAGACATACAGCGGCTGTATCGGGCCGGAATTTCTGTATATCACGGATTCAGCACAGAAGCTCTGGCTGCAAGAGCGATTGGAGAAGGTTCGATCCACTCCCAATTTTGACAATGAGATACGTATCCAGATATTCCGCAAGATCATGCGTGCCGCCGAGTTCGAGCATTTTTTGCATACGCGCTATGCCGGGCAGAAACGTTTCTCACTGGAAGGTGGCGAGAGTCTGATTCCGATGCTCAATATGTTGCTTCAGCAGGCCGGTTGCAAGGGTGCCAAGGAAGTGATTCTCGGCATGGCCCATCGGGGGCGGTTGAATGTGTTGGCCAATCTGCTGGGCAAATCCCTGTCTGAAATCCTTGCCGAATTCGAGGGTGTGTTTTCCGAGGAAGAACAAACGGGACTGGGCGATGTAAAATATCATCTGGGTTTTTCCTCGGATATTCCAACGCCGGGCGGCACATTACATTTGTCTCTGGCCTTTAACCCTTCGCACCTGGAAATTATTACGCCCGTAGTTCTGGGTAGTGTGCGCGCGCGCCAACGCCTGCGTGGCGATCAGTCGCGGCGGGAAGTAATGAGCATTCTGGTGCATGGCGATGCCGCATTCTCGGGGCAGGGCGTGGTGGCTGAGTCGCTGAATCTGTCCAAACTTAACGGGTTTCGTACCGGCGGCACAGTTCACGTTGTGGTGAACAATCAGATTGGTTTTACCACCAATCCTCTGGATGCCCGTTCCACGTTGTATTGCACCGATATCGCCAAAATGGTGCAGGCTCCGATTCTGCATGTGAACGGTGATGATCCCGAGGCGGTGGTACTGGCGGCCCAAATTGCGCTGGATTATCGCTATCAGTTCAAGTCGGATATTGTGATCGACATAGTTTGCTACCGCCGCCACGGTCATAACGAGGGTGATGAGCCGATGGTGACGCAACCGGTGATGTACCGCAAAATTACCACGCACCCCAATGTCCTGCAGCGTTATCGTGAGCGTCTGGTGGCTGATGGCGTGCTCTCCGATCAGGACGTGGACGACCAGATTCATGATTACCGTGAGTGTCTTGAGAAGGTGCGCCGCAACAAGGACAGGCCCCCGCCCGCCGCGCCCAACAGTTTGCAGGGGCGTTGGCAGGGATATGTGCGGGAAGGTGCGCCTGAGCCGGATACGGCGGTAGAACCGGATCGTTTGTCTGCGCTGGCAAAGAGAGCGCATGCGGTGCCACAGGGTTTTACCCTGCACCCGAAGGTGAAGAAGATTTTTGATTCCCGTATACGGATGATGACGGATGAGGCACCAGTGGATTGGGGATGTGCCGAGAGCATGGCCTATGCGGCACTGCTGGATGAAGGCGGCTGGGTGCGTCTTTCAGGGCAGGACACGGGACGCGGTACATTCTTTCACCGTCATGCGGTTGTTTATGACTACAAGACAGGGAAAAAGTTCGTTCCTCTGCGTCAGGCCGAAAATGGCGACATGGCTCACTTTGTCGTTGTAGACAGCATGCTTTCCGAAGAAGCCGTCATGGCTTTTGAGTATGGCTATTCAGTGGCCGAGCCGCGAGCTCTGGTGATATGGGAGGCGCAGTATGGTGACTTTGCCAACAATGCGCAGGTGGTCATTGATCAGTTTATTGCAGCGGGAGAATCCAAATGGGGGCGCATGAGCGGACTGGTGTTGTGGCTGCCGCATGGTTACGAGGGGCAGGGGGCGGAACACTCCTCAGCCAGACTTGAGCGTTATCTGCAATTGTGTGCCGAGAGCAATATGCAAGTGGTTTGCCCAACGACACCGGCACAGCTTTTCCACCTGCTGCGCAGACAGTCCCTGATCAGGACGCGTAAACCGCTCATTATGATGGCACCCAAGAGTATGTTGCGGCAAAAGCTATCTTTTTCGCCGCTGGATGCATTGGCACATGGGCGCTTTTATCCCGTGATGCCGGAAACGGATGATGTGATTGAGCCTTCCCGTACGCGCCGTCTGCTACTGTGCTCCGGCAAGATGTACTACGATCTGCTGGCGGCGCGGCGCAAGCAGGAAGTCACGGATGTTGGTATTGTGCGTATTGAGCGGCTTTATCCCTTCCCGTACGATGAACTCAAGGCGCAACTGGTCGCTTTTGCCGCCACGACGGAAGTGGTGTGGGTGCAGGAAGAGCCGGAGAATCAGGGTGCCTGGTTTCAGATTGATTATCGTCTGGAGCAGTGTCTGCAAGCCGGACAGCATCTTAAACATCTGGCGAGATCGCCGGGTGCCGCACCCGCGGCAGGTTCGGCCAAACGTCATGCGCGGCGTCAGCAGGCGTTAGTGGAAACGGCGTTGACGGGGACGATCGAAGGCATGATCGAGTGATGTCAATGAGTATCGGAGGGGAACGCAGTGGATATTGAAATCAAGGTGCCCAGTCTGGGTGAATCCGAGTCCGAGGCGACGCTGGTGTCATGGCAAAAACAGCCGGGTGACGATGTTGCCGAGGATGATGTTCTGGCCGAAATCGAAAGCGATAAAATCACCATGGAAATTACCGCGTTTACCAATGGGGTGCTGAAAGAAGTGCGCAGGCAGGAGGGGGATACGGTTGCACCCGGTGAAGTGATCGGCCTGATCGAGGAACGTGCGAAGGCCGCAGCCAAAGAAACAGCCAAACCCGAGGTGAAGGACACGGTCAGGGAAGAGGCCCAAACAGGAGATATAGCCGCAGGGGAAATCCCGGAACCGGCAAAAGCAGAGGCAATCCCGACCAGTCCTGTGAAGGCAGTGGATATACCCGAATCCGGCGCGGTTACCGATACATCCGGTGTAGGTGTTTCCAGTGGCAAAGCGGAGGAGCGCGTGCCCATGAGCCGCCTACGCAAGACCATCGCCAGGCGGTTGAAGGAGGCACAAAACACCGCTGCCATTCTGACCACGTTCAATGAAGTGAATATGCAGCCGGTGATGGACCTGCGCGCCAAATACCGTGATGCATTCAAGGAGAGACACGGAGTCAATCTGGGATTCATGTCTTTCTTCGTGAAGGCGTGCATTGAGGGGTTGCAGAATTTTCCGGCCATCAATGCCTGCATCGAGGATGAGGACATCATCTATCGCAATTATTATGACATCGGTATTGCGGTTTCGTCGGACAAAGGTTTGGTTGTGCCGATCGTGCGCGATGCGGGTCAGATGAGTATGGCCGGGATTGAGACTGCTATTGCCGATTATGCCGCAAAGGTGCGTGAGGGCGGACTGCTGCCGGATGATCTCAAAGGGGGCACATTCTCCATCACCAACGGTGGTGTATTCGGTTCATTGTTGTCCACACCGATTCTCAATCCGCCGCAAAGCGCCATTCTCGGCATGCACGCCATTCAGAAACGTCCCGTGGTTGAGAAGGACCAGATTGTGATTCGCCCGATGATGTATCTGGCACTGTCCTACGACCACCGCATCATTGACGGACGCGATGCGGTGCAGTTTCTGGTGGCCGTGAAGGAAACGCTGGAATATCCGGGCCGTATGCTGCTGGATTTGTGATTGCAGAATTTGGAGGTCAAGCAAACAGGCCACAAGAAGGAGTGGAAATAAGTATGTGAACCCTTATTCCAGAATGGCACCCTCCTAGCGGTTCTCCCCCGGCATCTACACTCTCCCTTAAGCGCTTTTCTATATCAAAACAGGGATACTAACCCGGATTTTTCATGAGTCCACGCAAGCAGAGGTAATTGGGAAGCTTTC
>CAZEMN010000055.1:0-1867 GCA_964513335.1 uncultured Zetaproteobacteria bacterium
GGAAAGGTTGATGATATCCAGCCTGCGGGCGAGCATCGGCTTTTCCGGTTCTCCGTTCCGGAGAATCTGGCGCGGTATGTGGTCAAAAAGGGTTCAGTGGCAGCCAACGGAGTGAGTCTGACCGTGAATGAAGTGGATGGATGCGTTTTTGAAGTCAATCTGATTCCACATACGCTGGCGAATACAAACTTGGGAGATTTGGCTGACGGTGATAGAGTCAATATCGAAACTGACATGTACGGGCGGTATATAGAACGAATGATGCAATTTGGTCATGAATAAAAGGAATATGGAGCAGCAATGAGCCTTTCCAGTTGTGAAGAACTGATCGAGGAATTGCGTGCCGGACGCATGATTATCCTCGCGGATGACGAAGACCGTGAGAATGAAGGCGATCTGGTCATGGCGGCGGAATGGGTAACGCCCGAAGCTGTGAATTTCATGGCAACGCATGCGCGCGGCCTGATTTGTCTGGCACTGACCCATGAGCAGGTTCAGCGCTTGCGGATTCCCCTAATGGTTCAGGACTCCAACGCCAAGTTCAAGTCGGCGTTTACCGTATCTATCGAAGCGGCGGAAGGCGTGACCACCGGTATTTCCGCCTTTGACCGGGCACAGACCATTCGCGTGGCAGCGGATGAAGGATCAGAGCCTGCCGATGTGGTGATGCCGGGCCATGTGTTTCCGCTGATGGCCAAGGATGGCGGGGTGCTGGTGCGCGCCGGACATACCGAGGCCAGTATTGATCTTTCCCATATGGCTGGACTGAAACCGGCGGCGGTAATTTGTGAAATCATGAATGAAGACGGGTCCATGGCGCGCATGCCGCAACTTAAAACCTTTGCCGCTAAACATCATCTTAAGGTTGGTTGTATTGCCGATATCATCAGTCATCGGCTAAAACACGATTCACTGGTCAGACGTGAAGTTGAGGTGCGCTTGCCTACGGAGTTTGGAGAATTTCGCTTGTTCGGTTACTCCAATGCCGTGGACAAGGCCGAGCATGTGGCACTGGTGATGGGCGAGCCGGATGGTGATACGCCTTGCATGGTACGGGTGCATTCGGAGTGTCTGACGGGTGACGTGTTTGCCTCACGGCGTTGCGATTGCGGTTCGCAGTTGCATGCAGCCATGCGTCAGGTGTCGGAGGCGGGCACTGGCGTGATTCTCTATTTGCGGCAGGAAGGCCGTGGTATTGGTTTGTTGAACAAACTCCAGGCTTACAAACTTCAGGATGCCGGGCATGACACGGTGGAAGCGAACAAAAAGCTCGGATTCCGTGCTGACTTGCGGGATTATGGCATTGGCGCCCAGATTTTGCGTGATCTGGGGCTGCACAAACTTCGGTTGCTGACGAACAATCCAAAGAAAATTATTGGTCTGGACGGTTACGGGCTGGAGGTCGTTGAACGTGTGCAGCTGGAAATGCATGCGCATGAAGACAATATCGCTTACCTGACGGCCAAGCGGGACAAAATGGGACATTTGCTGGACGTCAAGCCGGGTCAAAAGGACGCTAAATGAGCCTTGATGCGCCTCAGCTTGGGGGAGCTGTGGATGCCAGCGGTTTACGTATCGGGATTGTGGTCAGCCGTTTTAACGGGGAAATCACGGAGGCGCTGCTGGAGGGAGCGGTGAATGCGCTGCAGGAACATGGCGCAAGCGATTCGGATATGCGCATCGTGCATGTGCCCGGAGCTTTGGAAATCGGTGCAATTGTGTCCCGGATGGCGCAATCGGGGCAATATGACGCTGTTGTCTGTCTGGGATGCGTGATTCGTGGCGGAACGGCGCATTTTGAGTATGTTTGCCGTGGCGCGATGGATGCCATCAGCAATGTGGCACAGCGTGGCGATATCGGTGTGGG
>CAZEMN010000055.1:1967-6533 GCA_964513335.1 uncultured Zetaproteobacteria bacterium
CGCATGGCGGTATGGGAGATGACCAATCGTCTGGAGATTCCGTACCGCGTGATTATCAATGAAGCCCTGGAACTGGCCCGCGCCTACGCGGATGAACCGGGGCGTGGTTTTATCAATGGTGTGCTGGACCGTCTGGCGCGTGAACTTCGGAAGGAAGAATCCCGGCCAGCCTGATATCATCCATGGATGAATTTGATCTCATTGAACACGCCTTTCGTCAGCGGGTGCCGTTTGTGCATGCGCTCACCCGGTTGCCAAATGGCGATGATGCCTCGATTCATGCAGTACCCGAAGGGCAGGAAATGGTCATGAGTACCGATGTGTCCATGGCGGGAAAGCACTGGCCGGAGGATTTTCCTTTAAGCGATGCGGCCTGCCGGGCCGTGAATGCCGCCGTGTCTGATCTGGCGGCCATGGGCGCAACGCCTGCGTGGATGTGGCTGGGTGTGATGGCAATATCTTCAGACGATGCGGACCAAATGGGGCAGGGTGTCGCCATGGCGCTGGAATCTATCTCCATGGAACTGGCCGGGGGTGATATCGTGCGTTCGCCCGTGAATGCGCTGTCAGTTACCGTGGCAGGTCTGTTGCCGCAAGGAAGCGGCATGCGCCGGAACGCCGCTCGCGCCGGGCAGGATGTATGGTTATGTGGTGATGCAGGTCTCGCCGCGCATGGATTGCGGCAATGGCAGCAGGGAAAACACGAAGGGAAACATGTACCGTATTTCCGGGACGTTCGTCCATTATTAAATGAAGGCACAAGATTGCGGGAGTTGGGGGTGACATGCTGTATTGATGTCAGTGATGGCCTGTTTGCCGATGCAGGGCATGTGGCGGATGCATCCGGCGTGGCGCTACATATTTCGCTGGAGAAGGTGCGGGGGTTTTCGTCGCTGCTCACGGAGATGGATGAGCAGGAAGCGATACGCCTTGCATTGAGTGGCGGGGAGGATTATTCCCTGTTGTTTACCGCGCCGGCAGAGCAGCGAAAAGATTTGCAATCATTTGCTTGCCGCATCGGTGAATGCAGGAAAGGAAGTGGTGTTCACATCACATTGAATGGTCGAGATGTAAATGTTGCCAGCAAGGGGTATAAACATTTTTTTTAGCACGGCACGTTTTATTGCGGCAGGTCTGGGCAGTGGCTGGATGCCGGTTGCGCCCGGAACGTCTGGCAGTCTGGCCGCGCTGGTTGCGGCATGGTTCATGGTCCATGCATGGGGCACGCTTTCTCTCTGGTTCGGGTGGTTTGTTTTATTGCCCGTGGCTTGCTGGTCCACGTATGTTGTCTTGTCCGGGGAGCAGGAATCTGATCCGGCATGGATTGTCGTTGACGAATGGCTGGGGCAATGGCTTACGTTGCTGATCGCCTTTGTTGTGTTGCCTGTAAATCTGCTTGTGTTTGTTCTGGCTTTCGCGGGATTCCGGTTCTTCGATATTCTCAAACCCGGCCCAATTAAGGTGATCGAACATACAGGGCCGGCCTGGTGGTCAATCCATGCCGATGACATTCTGGCCGGTATATTTGCCGGACTGGCGCTGCTGGCGGGAAATTTCATCATGTCTGTGATATCCGGCTGATATGAGACTGATTCGAGCGCATCTGGTTGTAAGCGAAGCGGGCCTGAACGATCTCTGTAGTGCAGGAATAACCACGGGGTGGCTAAGCGCATGGCTGCAATCCGCGGGTGCGGAACATGTTGATTTACATTTGCTTGAATCGGACACATGGAAACAGGCCGCGGACTGGCAGGTATTCTATGCCAGTGAATCCGAACTGATGCGGGTGGCGCTGTATCATGGGAAACGCATTCGGGCACGGGAGGATGGCGGCAGGACACTGCTTGGAGCGGATAGTTTCCAACTGGAGAACCCCTGCCGTACAGCATGGCATTACACACGCGATGATGGTTCATGCTGTGTGTTACTGCCACCGGGCGATATTTCATACCAGCGTGAGCGCTGGCTACACATACTGAACACGAATAGGTCTTTGCTACCCCTTCACGTTTATCCGGGGAATTATGGAGGTATAGCGTTGGAACCGGGTTTGCACGGATTGCTTCGGGCAAACCCGGATGAGCCAGAAGACCCGATGAATGATGGTGGTTATCTTCCTGAGGAAACATTGTCGTACAAGCTCAAATCGTGTGGTCTGAAAGTACGATTCGCCGAGTCTTGCACGGGCGGAGGATTGAGCGAGCGCTTAAGCCGGTTGCCGGGTTCTTCCGGGGTGCTGGATGCGGCCTGGATTACTTACAGCAATGACGCCAAGCATGCGCTGCTTAAAGTACCCAAACGGCTGATTACCAAATATGGCGCGGTTAGCCGCGAAGTGGTGGAGACCATGGCGCAAGCCGGGTGTGACAAAGTCCATGCCTGTGTGGCCGTCAGTGGTATTGCAGGACCCGATGGCGGAAGTGAGGATAAGCCCGTGGGCACGGTCTGGATGGCCGCCGCGCTTCCGGGTGGGAAACTTCAGGCTCAATGCAGCCATTTTTCAGGCTCCCGCGCCGAAATTCGGCAAAAAACCGTCAATCATGCTTTTGCACTGCTCACAGGATTACTATAGCTGCTATAAAAAACGGTGATAGGCAGGGTTGGCTGATTCATCCACATACGCATAACCCAGGTCATCAAGAAACTTTTTTAATTCACCGCGTTCCTGTGCCGGCACCTCAAGCCCGGCCAGTACACGCCCGAAGGCGGCACCATGATTACGGTAATGAAATAAGGAAATATTCCAGCGTCCGGCCGACTGGATCAGGAACTTAAGCAGGGCGCCGGGGCGTTCGGGAAACTCGAAACGGTAGAGTACTTCGTCGCGCACCAACTCGCTGCGGCCGCCGACCAGATGCCGGATGTGGAGTTTCGCCAGTTCGTTGTCCATCAGGTTGATCACGGGATAATTCCCGTTTCCCAGTGCTATCTGAATGGCTTCTACATCCTCCTGCCCGCCAATGCCGATGCCGACAAAGATATGGGCCTCGGCGCGGCTGGACAGGCGATAATTGAATTCGGTAATCACGCGGCCTTCCAGTATCTTGCAGAACTGAAGAAATGCCCCGGGCTTTTCGGGAATAGTGACGGCAAACAGCGCCTCGCGTTTTTCACCCATTTCCGTGCGTTCGGCTACATGGCGCATACGGTCGAAGTTCATATTGGCACCGCTGTTGACGCAGGCCAGAACATGTCCATGCACGTCTTCCTGCTCTACATATTTTTTCATACCGGCCACGGCCAGTGCTCCCGCCGGTTCGACAATAGTGCGGTTATCATCAAAGATATCCTTGATAGCGGCGCATATTTCGTCCGTGTCCACCAGAATAATTTCATCTACGAAACGCCGGGTGAGGTCAAAGGTGTGCTTGCCCACCTGCTTGACAGCTACGCCATCGGCGAAGATGCCGACCTGATCCAGCTTCACCCGCTTACCAGCCTGTATGGAATGATACATAGCCGCCGAATCCACCGGTTCCACGCCAATCACGCGGGTGTTAGGCGAATGTTGCTTCAGATATACAGCCATGCCGGAAATCAGGCCGCCGCCGCCAATGGGGACGAAAACCGCATCCATATCTTTTGGTGATTGCCGCAGCATTTCCTCGGCAATGGTGCCCTGACCGGCGATCACCAGCGGATCGTCATAAGGGTGTACGAAATGCATGCCGGATTCATCCCTTAAATGGTAGGCATGTTCGCAGGCATCGGAATAGGAATCACCAAAGAGCACTACGCTACCACCCAACGATTCGACTGCTTTGACCTTGATATCCGGCGTCGTATCCGGCATGACGATGGTGGCTTTGCACCCGCGCCGTTTGGCACTCATCGCAACACCCTGCGCATGATTGCCAGCCGAGGCGCAGATGACGCCTTTGGCGCATTCTTCTTCGCTCATTTGTGCGATTTTGTTATAGGCTCCACGCAACTTGAAGGAGAAAACCGGTTGTAGATCCTCGCGTTTGAACAATACTTCATTATGCAGCCGGGCCGATAACCTGGGTGCCAGTTCCAGCGGCGTTTCACGGGCAATGTCATAGACCCGTGCGTGTTCGATGGCATCAAGGTATAAATGCGGCATGCGAGCTTATATCATGCCAGCGTCGGCCATAAAAGGATGGGTTGCGTATCGTGTTTGATATTGAAGACCGGGGACTACTGTATGGAGAAGGTTGTTTCGAAACCTTTCGCATCATTAACGGGGCGATCTTCGACTGGGCAGGGCACGAAGCGCGCCTGCGTCTGGGGCTTGGCCTGTTTGGGCTTGATCTTCCGGATGGACTGGAGCAACGATGTCTGGAAAAGGCGAAAAAGAGAGGTTCTGATGTGCTGGCGCGCATCACCGTGACGGGAGGCAAGGCACCACGTGGATTGCTGCCAGAATGTGAACGAAATGTTGGTGTTTATATCCAAAATTGGCGGTATGGGCCGAGAACAGAAGACATTCATTTGCGTACGGTGACGTGGCCTCTGCCTTTGTATCCCCGTCCGACCAAATTAACAGCCGATTACGCGCAGACCATTCGTGGCCTGCATAATCTTAAATGTAAGGGATTGCTTGCC
>CAZEMN010000055.1:6633-11171 GCA_964513335.1 uncultured Zetaproteobacteria bacterium
AATGGCCGAAAATTAAGTGTGAACGGTGCGCCCTTTGATCTTCTTTGCTCGGCGTTAAGGGATCGGGCTGGCGTGCCTCCGAGCTTGCCATGCGGTTGAAACTTCTGCTCCTGTTGCTTCTGGTTGCTTTGTTCGCCTTCGCCGCAGAGGCGGTCTGGCTGCCCGTGCAGCCGGAAGGTGTTGTGGAGGTGCATATTCCCGCGGGCGTTTCCGGTCGGGAGATTGGTCGACGGCTGAAACATGCCGGGGTCATCCGTTCGGCTCTGGCTTTCCGCATCCTGTCAAAAATAAGTGGAAAGGCTGCCAGTCTTCAAAGTGGCGATTATCGCTTTGAATCCAGCGCAAATCTGTGGCAGGTGCTGGAGCGCATGAATAGCGGGGATGCGATTTTCTACCGTGTAACCGTCCCGGAGGGTTTGCGTACGGACGAAGTGCTTGCATTACTGGCAAAGGAAACCGGGGCGAAAATTTCTGTCTGGAACAGTGCGTTGCGTAAACTCCTCGGGGATGCCGGGGTTGAAGGACATCTGTTGCCCGAAACCTACACGTATCGAAAACCTGTCCGGCCGGAGATCATTCTTGCCAGCATGCTAAATGCTCAGGAATCACTTATAGCAACGGTTCCTTCAGACTGGCCGGATGTCAAAACGCTTCGAATTGTCGCCTCCATTGTGGAAAAGGAGACAGCGAAGGATGAGGAGCGGCCATGGGTGGCTGCCGTGATCCGTAACCGGCTCGATAAACATATGGCGTTGCAAATGGATCCAACCGTTATTTACGGCCTGTGGAAGGAAGACGGCACATTTTCCGGCAATCTTCACAAAGCCGATATGAAGCGCGATACGCCCTGGAATACCTATACGCGCAAAGGTTTGCCGCCCACGCCGATTTGCAATCCCGGCAAAGCCAGCCTTTTGGCTGCTGCACATCCTGCTCAGGTGGACTATCTTTATTTTGTAGCGGATGGAACGGGTGGCCATGCTTTTGCCAGTGATTTGAAACAACATGCGGAAAACGTTCGGCGCTGGCTGAAGATTGAACGGAACAGGTGAGGGAGCGCAACAAATGAAGTCTTCGGATATTATAATCCTTGTTGTGTGGCTTCCAAAGTATGCGGTTGTGCGTTTTCAGAGCTTGCTGGATGGTGAAGACGGGTTGGCGACGCTACGCTGCATGGATAAGGCAAGCGGCGAACAGGAATTGTGGACAACGAAGGTGCAAATAGACGAATTACGGCGCTGGCTTGCGAGCATGCCGCCGGAGTTGGGAGTGAAAATCATACGTGAGGATGTTTTCAGACGCGGGGGTGTAAATTGAGCGGACATTTTATCACTTTCGAGGGCGTGGATGGTTGCGGCAAGACCACACAGCGGGAACTGACAGCAGTATGGCTGCGTACGCAAGGCATGGAGGTGGTAGAAACCTTTGAGCCTGGAGCCAGTGCCTTGGGGGCAGAAATACGGCGGTTGTTGTTGGATGGTGAGCATGTCCCCGTACCGGAGGCAGAATTGATGCTGTTTCTCGCTGACCGCGCCCAGCATATACATGAAGTGCTCCGGCCTGCACTTGGACGCGGCGCTGTCGTGCTGTGCGACCGCTATACGGATTCTACTCGTGCTTATCAGCTAGCGGGCCGTCAGTTGAATGCGGGTGTGCTGAATACGATGCTGGAGGTTGCCGAGCTCGGTCTGCGACCGGAACTGACATTGTGGTTTGATTTGCCCGTGTCCGAGGCGTTGAATCGCATGCGGGGGCGTGCGGCCACAGGTGAAGTTCCCACACGCATGGATGAGGAGCGCCGATCCTTCCATGAGGCAGTGCGTAACGGCTTCTCAACCATTTTCGAGGGGGAACCGGAGCGGGTGCGCCGGGTTGATGCATCCGGAAGTGTGGATGAAGTACAAAAGCGCGTACGTAAAGTCATCACCGATTTTCCGGGTGCAATCGTATGAGCAGGGTTTTGGGGCATCAGGATGTATTCACACGATTTCTCAATGGTTTGAGTAAGGGGAAGTTACATCATGCATGGTTGTTGCACGGCCCTTCAGGGATTGGTAAGGCCACGCTGGGTTTTGAAATGGCTTGTGCTTACCTGTGCGAAAAGAATCGGCGTTCATCTTCTGCCGATGAAGCGTGTGGAACGTGTCATGCATGCCATATGATGGCTGCGGGCAGTCATCCTGATTTTCTACAGGTGGAACGGGAATGGGACGACAAGAAGAAACGGCTGAAGCGGGATGTGCATGTGGGGCAGACGCGTGATTTGTTGTCTTTTCTATCCCTGAGCGGTTCACAAAGCGAAAGGAAGGTAGTGCTGGTGCGGGAAGCCGGGCAAATGAATGGGCAGGCGGCGAATGCTTTGCTGAAAGGGCTGGAGGAGCCTGCGCCGGGTAGTCTGTTGATTCTGGCATGTGAGGATGCCATGTCCGTACCGGCCACTGTTCGTTCACGTTGTTTGCTACAGGCGTTTGCACCGTTGAGCACCGATGATTGCCGATGTGTTTTATGCGAGATGGGGATGGATGGAGAGGTGCTGGAGTTTGCAGTGGAACTAACGCACGGGCAACCCGGTAAGGCCGGACCACTGGTGGATGCAAATATTGCCGATGCCTTGCTTGACTGGAGCCGGTTGACCCGGGACATTGCAAGAGCGGACATCGGTCATTTGCAGGATTGGATTAGCCGGCATGTTCGTCAAATTCCGCATACGTTACTGGTGGATGTGGTGTTAAATCATCTGGAACCGGCCATGCAGGCAGATCATGGGCAGGAAGGCGGTGATTTTTACACGTTCGATACACTGATGGATGCGGCACATAATCTGGCTGCATGGCCGGTTGAGGTGGCACGCCGAACCCTGAATCCTGCTTCAACACTACTGGCGCACATGCTGTCTTTACGTATAGCCTTGCGCGCCTTCGAAAACACACCAAAAAGAGCCACCGCTTGAAACACAGGAATATCTTGTAAATGAAAAGCTTTTACGTCACTACACCCATCTATTATGTCAATGATGAACCGCATCTGGGGCATATTTACACGACCATTGCTGCCGATGTGCTGGCGCGCCATCAGCGGATGTCCGGGCGCGATGTGTTCTTCCTCACTGGCGTGGATGAGCATGGGCAAAAGGTGGAGCAGGCGGCGGAATCGCGCGGTGTCGCTCCCATCGAACTGGCAGACATGGTGGTCAAACGCTACCAGGATTTGTGGCCCCGGTTTTCAATTTCAAATGATGATTTTATCCGCACCACGGAAGACAGGCATAAAAAGGCCGTGGCTGAAATGTGGCGCAGGCTGGATGCGGCGGGCGCCATCTACAAAGGATTTTACGAGGACTGGTACTGTGTTCCATGCGAAACTTACTGGACCGGAACGCAACTCAAGGATGCCGGGGCATGGGAATCCAAAGCCTGCCCTGATTGCGGACGGGTCGTGGATCAGGTTAAGGAGGAATCGTATTTTTTCCGCTTGGGCGATTATCAGGAACAGCTTCTGGCATATATCCGGGAACATGTCGATTTTATCGGCCCGGATTCGCGCCGTAACGAGGTGCTTCGGTTCGTCGAAGGCGGGTTGCGCGATTTATCCATATCCCGCACCACTTTTTCCTGGGGTATTTCCGTACCCGATGATCCGAAACACGTGGTCTATGTGTGGATCGATGCGCTGACCAATTACCTGACTGCCGCAGGATTCCCGGATGAAAACATGCCTCACTGGCCTGCCGATATTCATCTGATTGGTAAGGATATTCTGCGCTTCCATGCAGTGTACTGGCCATGCATACTAATGGCGGCCGGGCTACCATTGCCCAAGCGCATATTCGCCCATGGGTGGTGGACGGTTGAAGGTAAAAAGATGAGTAAATCCAAGGGGAACGCACTTCAACCTGATGAACTACTTGAACAATATGATGCGGATGTGATCCGTTATTTCCTGTTGCGCGAAGTACCTTTTGGCCACGATGGAGACTTCTCATTTTCAGCCCTGAAGCAGCGCTACAATTCGGAACTGGCCAACGATTTCGGCAATCTGCTCAACCGCAGTCTTTCCATGCTGCATAAATACCGGCAGGGAGTGTTGGGAAGCTCCGGTAATGAAGAAGTATGTGATCGCGCCCTGGTAGCGGATGTTGAGGCCATGCAGCGAGGTGTCGAGGAAGCACTGGAGCATCAGGCATTTCATGATGCGCTGGAGCATATCAATGCCGTCGTGCGGCATGGCAACCGTTATGTGGAAGAGAACGCGCCATGGGCGCTGGCGAAAGCGGGCGATCACGAACGCCTGGACACAGTATTGTATCATCTGATCGAAACTCTGCGTCTGGTGGCCATTCAGATTTTACCGTTCATGCCGCAAAAGAGTGAAGAAATGCTCAGTCAGATTTTGAATGAACCATTCAAAACAGAGGATATTTCCATGCGAAAACATAGCGGATGGGGTCTTCTTGCTGCGGGGCATATTTGCGCCAAACCGAGTCCTGTATTTCCACGTATGGATTGAAATAGCAGGTACTAACCCAAGAACCGACATTG
>CAZEMN010000056.1:0-11083 GCA_964513335.1 uncultured Zetaproteobacteria bacterium
CATGTTGGACAAGCCCTTTAGATTTTCAGGCTCATTTCATATTGGAAAAGGCTCCTTCTGGGCATGGCTGCGACTGGAACGTAGTATCTGGTGGCTGTTTCCCGGCATGGTGAGCCTCGCTTTGTTCGCCTTGCTATTGACCCGGGTGGACACTGCATTTGCCGGTCGCGCCTATGCGGCATATGGCGGCGTCTATATTGTCAGTTCACTCATCTGGCTCTGGTTGGCCGAGGGAAAAGTACCGGATCGATGGGACATGCTTGGTGCAGCGATATGCCTGATTGGTGCCGGAATCATTCTATTCGGCCCAAGGCCGGTCGCGCCTTAACTCAATTGCTCCCCATATCACTCAGACCTAGGCTTGACCTCATACCATGGTCAGGGGTTTAGATTTGCGCTCATCACAAGATATTGGAGGCAAAAATGTACAAGGAAGCTGTTCACGCTTTCATCGGAAGAATCTCACCAGCCACTGAATCGTCCGATAGCAGCCGGGAGGAGCGCTCCTGGCGAAACTCTTTGGGCGCCATGTCCGGAGCTACATTGCTCGCTTTTCTGACCCGGCTGCTGTGCCCCGCCTGCTGGCCGCTATATGCGGGGCTGATGAGTTCCATGAGTCTTGGCTTCCTGTTGAAGACCACATGGCTGCTGCCGCTCACCATGATCACCCTGGCATTCGTCATCGGCTCGCTTGCCTTCCGCGCCAGGGCGCGCAGGGGTTACGGGCCCTTTATTCTAGGGCTGCTGGGTTCAGGCGCATTGCTTACCGGTCAGTTTATCTTCACTTCAGGAACAACCACGTCCGAGTGGGGCATTGATGGAGGCGCTGTATTGCTGGTGGCTGCATCCATCTGGAACGGATGGCCGTGTAAAAGAAAAGGCATAGAGATAGACGAGTGCCCGTCATGCTCGTCTGAAATATTAGGGGCTTGACTCCATACCAAGGTACAGGGTTTAGACTTGCGACATGTAAGGAGGTAACACCATGAACATTAAACAAAAAATTGAGATATTCAGTTCGGGTTGTCCGGTCTGCAATGAGGCGGTTGACCTGATCCATCGCCTAGCCTGTGATGAGTGCGAAATCAGCGTGCTGGACATGCATGAGCCCGAGGTTGCGAATCGGGCGAAAGGACTGGGCGTTCAATCCATTCCGGCCGTCGTGCTTGATGGCTCGCTGGCGTCCTGCTGTGCTGGACCCGGGGTCAATGAGTCCTCGTTACGCACCGCGGGGTTACTGTGCCCGGTAAGCACATAAAGTAAGGTTGCGGGGAACGCATATGCGGCAGAAAACCATTGGCTGGGTGGCGAAAGAAGCTGACGTAAATGCCCAGACCGTTCTCTACTACGAACGCCGTGGCCTGCTGCCCGCGCCCTCCCGCTCCTTCAGCGGTTATCGTTTGTTCAACGATGAGTCGGTACGGCGTATCCGGTTCATCAAGCGGGCAAAGGAACTGGGTTTTTCCCTGAAGCAGATTACTGCCCTGCTGGCCTTGCAGGGAGAGCAGGACGCGAGCTGTGCCGAGGTCAGTGCCATGGCGTCCAGCCATTTTGCGGATATTGAACAGAAGATTCATGATCTTGAGCGCATGCGTTCGGCGCTTATCCCGCTTGTTAATGCCTGTCCCGGCAAGGGACCACTGAAGACATGCCCGATTATGGACAGTCTGGATAAACCCAATGACCAGGAAATCCCGCAATGATCAGAAGAACCTCAACAAGCGGCAAATCCGCATGCATGATGGTTGCGAGCCTGCTGTTGCTGGCGATGCCCCGGGATGCTATGGCGCATGACCCGGTCTTCGGGCTGGGGCCGCACACCATCTACGAGGGCGGCGTGGAAATCACACCTGAATTTGACGCCAGCCAGTCAGCCAGCACGCGCGGTCAGGATCTGACCTTTCTCAAGGCCGCCTATGGCATCAATGCCGACTGGACGGCAGGCATCGAATTGCCATGGACATTCAAGGAAAATCTCTCTGACCAGGCCAACGGGCTGGGAGACTTGCGCTTGTTCACCAAATACCGTTTCTGGCGCAAGGATAGTCCGGGTGTGCAGGAATCGGTGGCGGTACTGCTGAAAGTGAAGTTCGACACATCCAAACAAGGTGCGAATCCTGCGCCCACGGTCGCGAAACCAGCGCTCGGCACCGGCACCGCCGATATAGTTCTTGGCCTTACCTATGGTTATGAGAGTCTCAAATGGTATCGATGGGCAAGCATTCGTTATCGCCGCAACGGACACAGTAGTGGGAAAAAGGTGGGAGACAAGGTGTTCGTTGATCTGGTCGCAGGTTGGCGTCCAACCATGCCGGAATATCTCAAGCCGGATATGGTATGGTTGCTGGAACTAAACGGTGAATATGGTCGGCGCGGCAGTCTGGACAACGTGTCTCTTGTCAATGACGGCGGCACGGAACTCTTTTTATCACCGGGTTTTATGTGGACCGTGCGCAACTTTGCAGTCAAAGCAGGCGTGCAGCTTCCAGTCTTCAGCAACCTCAACGGCGCCCAGACTAAAACCGATTACCGAGCCAAACTGGAACTGGAATGGCATTTGTAAGGCAATATATGATGCGTGATCTATTCGTCATTGGGCTTGTTGCAGGCCTGATCGGACTTTCCACCTCTGCTCAAGCGGGTCCGATCACCTTCAACAGCGCCCTGCCCGTTGCCAAAGGCTTGGGTATCCTGCGCAGTCAGGTCAAACTGGTGCGGAAATCGGGCGATGCCACGTCGGCAGGCCGGGTGCTGAATGTCACTGCGGCGCCCGTGGTGCTGGTATACGGCGCCAGTCCCAAACTGGCCCTGTTCGGCGTGCTTCCCTATGTGGATAAACGTCTGGATGTGACCATGGGCGGAGCGCGCATCCGGCGCGATGCCCAGGGCATCGGCGACGCGTTGTTCTTCGCACGCTATACCGTAATCCAGGTGGACCGCCCTGGCGATACCCTGCGCATTGCGCCGTTCGCGGGCCTAAAAACGCCAACGGGGTCAACCACCCGACGCGATACATTCGGTCTGGTTCCGCACATTCTGCAACCCGGCTCAGGCTCATGGGATCCGTTTCTGGGCGTGGCCCTCACCCGGCAGACGCTGGATTGGGAGTTTGACGCTGCGGCCAGATACCAATTTAACACCCAGGCATCAGGATTCACCTTCGGCGATGAGGCAAGAGCGGATGCCTCATTTCAATACCGGGTGTTCCCGCACACGCTGGAAAGCGGCGGCGTGCCCGCTTTTGTCTATGCCGTGCTGGAATCTAATCTGATCTGGAACGGTAAAAACAGATTTCTTGGAGTCACCGACCCCAATAGCGGCGGTCTGACATGGAATCTTGCGCCGGGGCTGCAGTATGTCACGGACCGTTTCGTGCTGGAGACGGCGGTACAAATTCCCGCCGCGCAGAACCTGAACGGCTCGACCCTGGAATCCGATTGGGTATGGACGGCAGGATTCCGCTGGAATTTCTTTTTTTAGGAGGTACTGCTATGCGTACATTACGGTTTATACTGATGGCCGGACTGTTACTGGCGGCACCCATTGCATCCGTGTCAGCGCAAGAGACCAACGTGTCATCCGTCATCATCAAGGTGGACGGGCTGTCCTGTCCATTTTGTGCCTACGGGCTGGAGAAGCACCTGAAGAAGCTGGCTGGCGTTGAAGGCGTCGATATCGACATGAAGAATGCCCAGGTCATCGTGCGCCTGAAACCAGGCGCACGGGTGGATGATGCGGCATTGAAGACCGCCGTGAAGAAGGCTGGCTTTACCGCCCGAGGTATTACGCACCAATGATGCTTTCGAGACTGATGTTTCCAAAACTGCTCGGATTCTTCCTTGTCGCCCTGCTCACCGCCTGTGCAAGTACGTTCACGAATGTGCAGACATGGGGTAGCAAAGGAAACGGGCCCGGGCAATTCAATGGGGCCTTTGATGTTGCCGTGGATCAAGCTGGCTTCATCTATGTGGCCGATGCGGGCAATCGCCGGATACAGAAATTTGATTCCGACGGAAAATTTATACTCGCCTTTGGCCGGAAGCTATTTGAGAAACCGTCCGGGATCGGTATCGCTCCGGACGGTAGCATCTGGGTGACGGATTTCAATCTGGGACGAGTCTTCCGTTTCAATAGCAAGGGGAAACTGCTCGTTGCCTGGGGAAAAGAAGGAGATGGGCCTGGAGACTTTGATGTCGCAGCTGACGTGGCAGTGGATAGTCAGGGCTTTATTTATGTGGTGGATGAATACCGTTACCGTGTCCGGAAATTTATGCCAGATGGACATTTTATTCAATCATGGGGGAAAAAGGGCAAGGTTAATGTTTTTCTTTCAGCGGTAAATTTTCTATTGCCGGAGATGGCTCAGGGGGAGTTTTCCTATCCCTCGCGTATCGCCATCGGACCAGGGGACAAGGTTTATGTATCCGACACGTACAACAACCGGGTACAGGTGTTTGATACCGACGGGCATTGGCTGCAAAACATCGGCGGACTAGGCCTGTGGGGCGGACGTTTCCGCGTCACGGCGGGCATTGCCGTCGCCCGCGACGGGTCATTGTTCGTGGGCGATTTTTACAACAATCGTATCCAGCATTTTGACAAACATGGGCGCTTTCTTGCCGCATGGGGAGAAAGTGGCAGCAAGCCGGGTCAGTTCTCCGGGCCCACAGGCGTGGCTGTAGGTCCACAAGATAATGTGTATGTCGCCGACTGGGGCAACCACAGGGTTCAAAAATTTCGGCCTTGATCCGGGCTATTCATAAGTCGCCCGGGTTAAACCATATCAGGAAGCCAACCGTCTCAATTCCGCATCAGCGCGGCGCAAATCCTGGCTCAGATCATGCCCAAGGGATAACAACAGGCGCATTCCCAAATCGGGATGCTTGCGGCAAAGCCGTTTCAGCGCACTGTGTTTCAGCATGACCAGTTCACAATCTTCGGTTGCCCGCGCATCCGCCGCACGTGGCCCGGGCTCCAGAAAGGCAATTTCGCCCACGGCCATACCAGGCCCGAACTTGGCCAGACGAAGCCTTCTCCGCTTGCTGTATGGCAACAGAATTTCCACATCGCCGCGTAGAATAACGAAGAGTTCCTCCCCCTGATCGCCACAGCGGAAAAGATAATCGCCCGCGGGCACCTCCATGGGATGAAAAAAAGGCTCCAGACAAGTAATTTCATCTTCCCTGAACCCTGCCAGAAGTTCGGAATCAGCCAGTTCGACACGCGGAACGCCATGCACGTCTTCCCGGCCAAGCGCCGCAAGCAGTTGATCTTCGGCATATTCCAACGCACTGTCGGAATCCGCAAAAGTACGCAAGTGGATATTAGCATGATAAGGCACAATACGTTCATGCCGATGTCCTTCACGTTTGACCAACCCCATGCTCTTTGGAATGTGCGCCAGAATCAGCTCTCCACCACGTTCACGCATCATACCGGACATGTGTTCAATCAGACGAATGGCTGTCAAATCCACCTGACTAACTCGCCGCATATCGAGAATAATGTATGTTGCCTGTTTTAAATCTTCAGACACCATCTCGAACAGCCGGTCTGTCGTACCAAAAAAGAGAGTTCCCTTGAGGTCGTAACCGACAACTGCATCCGGATTCTTACCCAATGGTTCACAGGCACATTTCGGTCGCCGGCGTAATGACTTCCGGTCAGCAAGGCTCCATCTGCGATGTACCACAGTGGACTGCATCTGGGCACGGATAAACTCGACTCCGGCCAAGGCAACACCCAGACCCACGGCAACCATCAAATCATAGGATACCGTCACAGCCGTCACGGCCAGGGCAATCACTCCATCCATGCGGGCCTGCGGCGTTTTGAGCCACAAAGCAATATCTTTATCAAACATGCTGAATATCGCGACATGCAAAATAATACCGGCGAAGACACTGATCGGAAGAATAGATGCGACCGGCCCCATGAACAAAATCAGGATAATCAAACTGGTTCCCGTTACCAATCCGGCCCAGTAACGGCCTCCGCTTTCAATGGCCACCAGCGTCGCCCCTGTTGTACCTGCGCCTGCCATACCTCCGGAAACCGAGGCCAGCAAATGGCCCACGCCCTGGCCTATCAATTCCCTCCGGGCACTGTGCCGTGCGCCTGTGGACACATCGGCTACCACACTGGTCAACAAGGTGTCCAGCGAAGCCAGAACCGCCAGCGCAAAGGCAGAACCCAGCATCAACAACCAGGGAAGTTGATGGATTGCGGATATATCAAGGCCAAAATGGATGCCGGAAATATGTGGCAGACTTCCAACCACCCACCCTACCGGACGAGATCCGGTCTGCATGATGGAAAAAATATGAAATGCCAATGTCCCGGCAATCAAACCCAACGCGGTTCCGGGGACCTTCCTGACCCAGCGTGGCAGCCAGATCATCCCCGCCAATGTTACTCCTGCCGTTGCAGCAGGAATCCAGGCACCCTCCCGCATAGTCAGGGCCACATCACCCCCCATCACTGCCTGACTCTGTGACAGAATCATCAGAATTGCCGTTCCGGTCATGAACCCTGATACCACCGGATAGGGAATAAACTTAATTAGATGCCCCAATTTCAGGACGCCGATCAGCAACTGGATGATGCCTGCCATAGCCACAATCAGCAACGTTGCCGTGACTAACTGTTCGCCTGAAAGCCCCATCGAGTTCAACACTGCAATACTTCCGGAAAGCAGCACCAACGTGGGCCCCGTCGGGGAACTGACCAAACCCTGCGTACCAAAAAATAACCCGGAGGCAATGCACAGACATGCCGCGGCGATCAAACCGGAGAGTGCCGCGGTGGCCGGGTCATGTGTGTATGGAAACCACAGGGTGATGCCGAACGCCATGGCTTGCGGTAACACAAGTGCCGCGGCGGAAAGTCCGCCCCAGATATCTCCGGCGCGAAAAGGCGTCACCAGCTCAGGCTCACAATCACTGTGTTCATGGCCCGAGTATAGATGGGATTATTGAAATTTCAGTTGCAGCATCCTGCCACCAGTCTGCTCTGCCATCGTTTTGAACGCCACCTTGGTGCTAGAATTGTTGGCTCCCAACGGCAACGTAAACACTGGTGCGGGAACGGCATGGTAATGGACGATGTCCGTGGGCGGTTCATCGCCGATCAGCATATATGCGCCCGGCACAGGCTGATGTTCGCCAATATCGGAAAAGGCATGCCCAATGGTCTCTTCCGTGCCGACGAACGGAGCGTTCTGCATCAGTTTATCGAACATGTCGCCCATGCTGCCGGTAAAGGTGCCCGTTTTCCGGTCCGCATACCAACTCACCGCTGAAATCTGTTTGCCGGATCGATAGGCAATCACGCGCAGCACCGGAATCAGAAAGGTGGTGACGCCATGCATCGAACCGGTGGCATCGACAACCAGATGCAACGTAGTACCGGGCAATGCCTTGAGCCCCTTGATGAATATATCGAAATCATGCCGACCCATGCCGCGCCCCAGTCCGGCGCTGGCCAGTACGCGCATGGTCTGCTGATTCGCATCGGAACTGGAGAGAACGCTCATTTCCTCCAGCAGCCTCTTTTTATCCTTTTCCGCCTTGGCGAGCTGCTGTTTCAGATCGTTGATTTCCTTGAACATTTCCGGGGATGTCCGGCCACCGATATTGGCCACGATCAGAATCATCGCAAACAAGAATACAAACGTGGCCAGCATGAGCAGCGCCATATCCGAAAAACTCTCGTAAATAGAATCATTTTTAGAAAAACGGTGGGTGCGCATGGGTTATTTTCCAATACCCGCCATGTATTTCAACCGTCCCCACCAGCCGCGCAGGCGACTTCGCAGATGCACCTCACGCCACAGCATGCGCCCGTACAGGCGGTGTGTGGCAATCGCCTTGAGCAGGTCTTCATCCTCGTTAATCTGTTGCGCGGTTTCACGCAAACGGCCCACCTCTTCGCCAAATCCACGCATGGCACCGCGGCTGGATTCAAATGAACCATGCAACGCCTTGATGCGTACCTCCAGCCTGTCTATTTCATGGTCCAGAGCGCGCAAATCGCGTTCCAGCGTGGGAGAAAGATCGGCCGCGCCGTCCACCAGGCAACTGCGTAGAAGTAAATCCTGCAAACCTTCAATCGAATTGTCAGTAATCTGTGAAAAAACACGCAACAAAATGCCGCCCAGAATCGAACCCAGCAGCGTGGTATAGAAGGCCACGCCCATGCCGGACATCGCATGCCGCAGGCCGCGCAGCAAAGCCTCCTGATTTTCTCCCAATGCCTCCAGCGAACCGGACAGGCCACTTAATGTAATGGTCAGGCCAAACACGGTGCCGATAAGACCCATGGTAATCAGCAGATTGCCAATCAACGCCACCATACGGCTGGCACGATGATGTGCGGCGAATTCAACTTCCACCAGGCCATCTATATCCGGTTTCGCGCCCTTCTCAATGACGGTTTGCAGCGCCTGGAAAAAATGATCCACAGTCTTCTTACCACCCTTCTTGATGGCGCGGATACCATGCTTGGCGATTCTTTTTTCAAGGCGGTAAGCCTGAAACCATTCGCGGGTCAGCATCAGAGCATGGGTAAGGCTGATAGCCAGAGCAAGTGCAAACATGGCCAGAATCACCCATGTCATTCGCGTCTGATCCTGCCGGATATAAATCCATAATCCGGCCTTGCTGTACAGGCCCTGAAAAATCATCAGCGAGGTGATGGCCCAGCCCACCCACAAGACCAAAGTCTTCAGTCCCCGCTGATCCAGTGGTGTCGCAACGCCGGTTGCCATGGATGCCTCCCTCAGTTCGCCTCGGTTAAGGCCTATTAACACTAATGATGATCATGGCGACGAGGCCATTTTTGTGGCTATGCAAGGCATTTCGAGCGAAGTGTGCCCGAGGCACATGAGCGAGAAATAACGCAGCAGAGCACAAAAATGGCCCGTCCCGCAGGGCTGCGTCCCAAATGAGGCCATTCGGTGTTGCTCGTCGTTTATTTGGATTCACCAAACCTCACTCCTCGCGCCTTGACTGGCCTCATTTGGGACAACAGCGCCTCGTTCATCATTAATGTTAACAGGCCCTAGTCCAGAACGATCAGCGGCGGATTCATATCCTCTGGTGAATCCATGCCGAGCATCATAAACAATGTCGCCGCCAGATGTGAAAGCCCGGGCGTCATGCCAATATCCTCTTCCGGCTGAGGCTGCCTCAAATGGTAACTTCCATCATATCGGGGATCAAAGAGGATGCAGGGCACGGGATTAATGGAATGCCGGGTGCAGGGCTCGTCGCCGTGACTTGTGTGCACAAGCATTTCCTCGGCATTGCCATGATCGGCAGTAATCAAAGCGGAGCCACCGCAGGCTTCTAGCGCGGCAACAATCCGGCCAATGGCCGTATCCACTACCTCTACCGCGGCAATGGCCGGCTCAATCCGGCCACAGTGCCCCACCATATCCACGTTAGCAAAATTGATCAGGCCAAAGCCATATTCGCCGGAGCCAATCAGTTCCACAGCGTTGTCCGCGATTTCGCAGGCCTTCATGGCAGGCGTATCGGCGAATGAGACACCCTTATCTGAAGGAATCATAATGTATTCTTCCATGGCCGGGTCCAGCGGTTCACGCCGCCCACCGTTGAAGAAAAACGTAACGTGCGGGAATTTCTGGGTTTCCGTCAGGCGAAACTGCCTGATTCCCAAATCAAAAATCCGCTTGCCAAACGGATTGTCTACTCTGGTTGGTCCCATGATCTGCAATGCAGGCAGGTTACGATCCTCGTCATACACCATCATGCCCGCAAACAACACATTGGGGTGCTCCCCGCGATCAAATCCATCGAAATCATTTAGACAGAAGGCTTCCGTGATCTCAAGGGCGCGATCTCCGCGAAAATTCATCATGATGACAGCATCATGATCTTTCATTGCTCCCACAGGATGGTTGGCTTCATCCACGACCACGAATCCCGGCATATCCTGATCTACCAGACCCGGTGTTTGATTGCGGAAAAATTCAATGGCTTCGAATACGGACTGGAATTGATTTTCTGACTGGCCGTGCACATGCGCCTGCCAACCTGCTTCAACTTTGCGCCAATCGTGATCACGATCCATGGTAATCACCTCACGCCCGCCAGCCGAAGCAATCCGGTAATCCCTTTCCTGCTTCTGATTGATAGCGTCAAAAGCTTCTTCAATGCGGACCACATAATCCTGCGCCGTCCGGATGCCGACATCACGGCCATCAAATAATGCATGCAAGCGAAGACGTGTAATACCCTGATCGTGTGCGCACTGAATGACCGCCAGAAAATGATCAATATGCGAATGTACATTGCCATCGGAAAGTAATCCCAGAAGATGCAGCGTGCTGTGCTGCTGCAGACAGTGCATGATCACCTTCTGTAATGCGGGCGACTGGTAGAAACTGCCATTGGCGATGGCTTTATTGATGCGAGTCGGCCCCTGATCGAGAATATTGCCGGCCCCCATGGTTAAATGTCCTACTTCGGACCCCCCCAGATCCTTTGCCGACGACAAACCGACATAAGGCCCATGAGTCAGAAGCTGCGTGTGTGGATACGCATCCCACAAACGATCCAGCGTGGGTGTATTGGCCTGTGCGACGGCATCCTCCGGGCCGCCGGAGCCTATGCCCCAGCCATCCATAATGATGAGCAATGCCAGTTTCTGGCCCTGAAAATGCGCTTGCAACGTATCGCTTTCTCCAGACTTCATAACACGCGACATACTAACTTAAACGACACCCTGAAGCATGCAACAAAAAAAACCGGGCCATAATTGGCCCGGCGTCTAAATTTATCAGTTGCCTTAATCTACGAATTAGTGTCTCGCGCTATCGGCAACATTGGACAGGAGCAGGGAAAGCACCACTCCAAACACGACAAATAAGCCAAATGCAAATAAAAAGGTCTGTACATGCATAATAGTTCACCCTCCCGACAAGCGTTTGTTATATCCACCCGCAAGTCAGCCTCATCTTGTGGAAACAGTACAGTATCTTGCCTGAACATTCTTGGCAAGGCTGAGCCTTTTCCAATATGAAATGAGCCTGAAAATCTAAAGGGCTTGTCCAACATGG
>CAZEMN010000057.1:0-11000 GCA_964513335.1 uncultured Zetaproteobacteria bacterium
ACGGCGGATACGATAATGGGTCCCATGGCGTTGGGCAGGAGATAGTGCGAGATCATTCTGGGCGCTGAAACACCAAGACTTTCCGCGGCCATCACGAATTCGCGGCCACGCAGGGATAACAACTCCGCCCGCACCAGCCGGGTGACGCCCATCCATGAAGTCAGGCCAATCACAATCATGATATTCCAGATAGAAGGCTCCAGAAAGGCGATGACCGCCAGAATCAGAAAAAATGTGGGAAAGCAAAGCACCATGTCTGTAGCACGCATAATCAGCGCGTCCGTACGTCCTCCCGCATAGCCGGCTATGGCCCCCAGCATGACACCGATGGCAATAGCAATGCCGACTGCGATAAACCCCACTGACAGGGATACCCTTGCGCCGAACAGCATGCGTGAAAATACGTCACGACCCAGGGTGTCGGTTCCGCACCAGTGGTCCCACGAAGGTGGAAGCAAAATGGAGTGCACATGGATTGAGTTGGGGTCGTAGGGTGCAAGCCACGGGGCCAGCAAGGCCAGCATAGCTACGATGGCGACGATGAAACCGCCAACCAGTGCCAGAGGATGTTTCATGTTCCACCACCATGGCGGATGCGTGGATCAGCCCATGCATAGGCCAGATCGGCCAGCAGGTTGCCCAACAGCGTTAGTACAGCGCCAATGACGGTAATACCCATCACCAACGGATAATCACGTGCCATAACGGCACCGTAGAACAGCAAACCCATGCCGGGGATGGAAAACAGTTGCTCGACGATCACCGATCCACCAATCAGGCCGGGGACTGAAAGACCCAGCAGTGTAATGATGGGCAGCAGAGCATTTTTCAGGGCATAGCGGTATCGGATACGGGATTCCGGCACGCCCATCGCACGGGAAGTGGTGATATAATCGGCGCGGATCACTTCCAGCATGCCACTGCGCATAAAGCGGCTCATGCCGGCCAGACCTCCGATGGCGGACACAAATACGGGCAACAACAGATGTTCAGCCAAATCCCGTTGTTGTTGCCAGAACCCCATATGTCGCCAGTCATAATCGTGGATGCCGGAAATGGGGAGCCATGAAAGTTGCACACCGAAGGCAATCATCAGTAAAAGACCCAGCCAGAAGGAGGGAATGGCAAAGCCAATAAAAACAAACACGGTCATACCACGATCAAACCACGAATCCCGGTACGCGGCGGAAAGCACGCCAATGGGGATGGCGACAAGGAAAATAAAGGCCATGGCCAGCACGTTGATCCCGATGGTGATGGGCATGCGCTCGGTAATTTTGTCGAGAACAGAACGGTGATCCGCAGCGAATGACTGGCCGAAATCAAGAACTGCCAAACGCTTGAGCCAGCTCCAGTATTGGATATATAGGGGCTTGTCCAAACCATAATAGGCACGCAGACGGTTAATATCCGCCGCGGATATCTTGGGATTGAATTCCTGGCCAATGACCGTCGGCTCACCCGGTGCTACATGCATGATGGCGAAGGAAATAAGGGTGATGCCAAACAGTAGCGGAATCATTCCGGCCAAACGCTTGATGAGATAACGCTTCATGGGGGCGTAGCATAGCAGTTCCATCCGCTTGCTGTCCTTGCTGTAATTCGCTACCGTGCAATATACATTGATATGTTCATGTATATGACATGTTGAGAATCTGATTAGCGCAGGAGGGGGGTGCCAATGCGGACAGGTGTAATGGTTTTTGGAGCATTGTTAATGTTTGCCGTTGCTACAATACAGCTTCCCCACAGAGGCGGAGGATTGTTTATATCTTCCGTCGAAGCAGCCGAACAGGGGAATGCTTCGGGCGGCATAGGCCATGTTCGCCTGATACTGCAGAAATTACAGGATGCAATGGCCAGCATGAAGGACCTGGATGAACTCGAAAAGTCAGGCATGCCCAAGGAAAACGTGGATCGTATGCGACGCGCCATGCAACTCAAAATCAATCAGATGATGGAAGATGCGATCAAGGATATCCGCGCCCTTTAAGGTTTTCGATACAGGCTTGAATCCGTAGTAAAGCATTAATTTTCGGAGGGGGGGGTAGAAAGTGAATAAATATATAAAATGGACAACTATGCTCGTCATGGGGCTGGCGTTGATTGGAGTATCGATGAACCCGGCGATGGCGGGAGGTGGTGCAAGAAATGTAAATTTTGCGGCCTTCCAGAAAGTAGACGCCGGTTTCGAGTACGATGCCATTGTGTTGGGTAAATTCAGTGATTTTATCAAAGAGATGGATGGGACTCAGGTGCTGCTGTTATCGCATACAGCAGATGCCGTGGACGGTGATGTGATTAATGTTCAGCAAGATGTTCTGCGTGAAGACAAAGGTGTGTTAAGTGATTTCGGTATCAATTGTCAAATGAGTTTCAGGGATGAGAGCACTTCGGATAACACATCCTATGCCATTGGCGGTATGTGTAAAATCATTGAGGTTGGACATGGCAAGAATCTTAAACTAACCGTGATTATTCCCATGATCAGCGTACCGGATACGGCGCAGGGCATTGATGCATGGGTATTGCTTGATGAAGACGAAAAGACCGGAATCGCTTTTTATGGCAATGTCAGCACCTCAAGGTAATAGAGTTATTAACCTTTATTATTCACAAATACTGCCGTGGGCGTAGCTTGTTCCTTTGCTCACAAAATCATGCACGTAAGTGCCTGATTTTGGCAGACCATAAATGGCATGCACGGATGCTCTGACTTTTTCAGAGCGTCCCTATATAACAACATCAATAAAATCACATGCTCGGGACGCTTTCGGGCATCTTTTTTTATGCATTATGGCCATTTTACCACGGGCGGCATACTCATCAGAATCGCCTCTGTATTGCCGCCGGTTTTCAGACCAAATGTTGTTCCACGATCATATAAAAGATTGAACTCCACATAACGCCCCCGGCGGATGAGTTGGTACTCCCGATCCTCAGGCGTGAATGACTGATTCTTGCGCCTGGCGACAATTTCGGGATATGTGTTCAGAAATGCTTCGCCGACAGACTGTACAAAGGCGAAATCCTGTTCCATATTATCCGTGGCCAGTTGGTCGAAAAAAATTCCTCCGACGCCCCGTGATTCATTGCGATGTGGCAGGAAAAAATAGCGGTCGCACCACGCCTTGAATTTCGGATAATATTCAGGGTTAAATGGATCGCATGCCTCTTTCAAACGTGCATGAAACAAGTCGGTGTCTTCCTGATAAGGAAAATACGGCGTCAAGTCCGTACCGCCTCCAAACCAGCCTTGTGTCGTTTCGATACACCGCAGATTCATGTGTACGGCGGGACATTTTGGATTGGTCATGTGTGCCACCAGTGATATACCGCAAGCGCGAAAATTGCCATCCCCGGCTGCGCCGGGAATCTGGCTGCGGAACGCCTCGGAGAACACGCCACGCACGCTGGAGAAATTGACGCCGACCTTCTCAAAAATCGTTCCCTTCATCAGCGCTATGACACCGCCGCCGCCCTCGGGACGATCCCAGGGTGTGCGCATAAATTTTGCTGTATCCTGTGCCTCAAAAGCCGTACAGATACGGTCGCGCAGGCTCTGGAAATATATTTCAGCGCTGGCAAACATGTCAGTCATCGAATTTCACCTTTTCAAAGGATTCGTAGCTCCGCCGGACATCATTGAAACAGGAGGCTTTGTTCGCCACTGCTTCGATGCGTGCAACTGTGGCGGACTCTATGTGCGGGAACACTTCCATAAAAGTTGTTTGTGTTTCATTTTTGCGGATATACAAAGAACCCTGTACTCCCAATTCGGATTGCACGCTTTGCAGCCACGTTTTCAATTCGGGTTCAAGTGTGGCATCGGCATGATACCAAACGAATAGATCAGGCATGACAGGCTTCGATGATATTTACTTCTGCATTATTCTCCAGCGATAGAGGTGCATCCGATTCGGCAACTTCAATCGGTAAATGTGCAATACCGAAACAGATACCTTCCGCATCCGTTGCGGCACTGGTCAGCATGCCGATTTTGGCTGTGGTTAACACCGGGCAGGGGAGAGCTTCCGGTGCACCCCCGAGTTTAACGCGGTAAAATCGTTTTTTTATGCCACCCCGCCAGTGCATGCGGCTAGTAACTTCCTGACCGACATAACAACCTTTATCGAAACTTACGCCATCGAATTCAATCAAATTGGCGTTCATGGGATAAGTTTTCTCATCCCAGTCCGTTCCGAAACGGGGAATACCCTGAAGAATGCGCATCGCTTCGACAGCATCTTTATCCAACATGTTTGAACGTGCGATTATTTCCAGTTCCGATGTGTTGCCAATCAACCAGAAGCCATGTGGCTTTTTCGACATCATAAGTGCATGTATATCGCCAGCGTGACGGGTCGTCAGCCACTCATTTTCCGCATCTGGAAAACCAAAATGCTGTAGTTTTTCTGCTACCTGCACACCTTGAATTTCAAGCACGCTGCATGCATCCACGACACCGATACGCAATTGATATCCCAATGCAAATTGCCGTAACCGGGCGACTGCGGGAACAGCATAATCAGAAGGTGTGAGAAGGATGAGTTCATCGTTATTTCCTTCAAAAAGGTACAGTTCACTCACCGCTTTGCCTTGCGGTGTGAGAATGAAGGTATGAATACCCTTCCCGGGAGCCAGTTTACCCATATCCTGAGTGATTTGGCCTTGCAGATATTTCCGAATATCTGGCCCTGAGGCCTTGAGAACGCTCCAGTCCTGGCGATAAGCCATCGTGTGTTCTGATTGCAGCCGTTCAATAACTGTTGGGGAAATACAGGGTATAGAGTCTGACATCGGGGCAGTATACTAATAACAATGGTCAGGTATAGTTGGCTCCTTATTTGATGACCTGCCGGAGACAATATGAGCACACCAGAAACCTCACCAGACATGCATCATGCGCAAGATATGGATGTACAAAAGAGTTTCCCGAATTCGCGCAAAATTTATATCGAGGGTTCACGCCCGGATATTTGTGTGCCCATGCGTGAGATTGCTCTTTCACCAACGCAGATGTCCGATGGCGAGGAGGAAAACCCTCCAGTGCTGGTTTACGACACATCCGGACCGTACAGTGATCCGGATGTGGATATTGATCTGCGGAAAGGGTTACCCTTGATTCGCGGTACATGGCTTGACGAGCGTGATGACACTGAAGAACTGGATGGTTTAAGCTCTGAATATGGACGTGTGCGGCGCAACGACCAGCAGCTGGATGCGCTCCGGTTTTCGCATACACGCCAGCCGCGCAGGGGCAGGGCGAATGCCAATGTTTCTCAGATGCATTATGCGCGCAAGGGAATCATTACGCCGGAGATGGAATTTGTGGCGATTCGTGAGAATCAGCAGCGTGAACATCTGCGTGAAATTACCCGTCAGCATTCGGGGCAGGGATGGGGTGCAGCCATCCCGCGTGTGATTACACCGGAGTTTGTACGTGATGAGGTAGCGAAAGGACGCGCTATCATTCCGGCCAATATTAACCACCCCGAACTGGAGCCGATGATTATCGGACGCAATTTCCTTGTTAAAATCAATGGCAACATCGGTAATTCAGCCATTACCTCTTCGATCGAAGAGGAAGTGGAAAAGATGACGTGGGCGACCCATTGGGGTGCGGATACCATCATGGACTTATCCACGGGCAAGAATATTCACGAAACGCGCGAATGGATTATCAGAAACAGCGCCGTACCGATTGGCACCGTACCGATTTATCAGGCATTGGAGAAAGTGGATGGCGTGGCCGAGGAACTCACATGGGAGATGTTCCGCGACACCCTGATTGAGCAGGCCGAACAGGGCGTGGATTACTTTACCATTCATGCCGGCGTATTGCTGCGCTACGTACCGCTGACGGCCAAGCGGCTGGCCGGTATTGTATCGCGCGGTGGCGCGATTATGGCCAAATGGTGTCTGGCGCATCACGAGGAGAATTTTCTTTATACGCATTTCGAGGACATTTGCGACATTATGAAGGCTTATGATGTATCGTTTTCGCTGGGCGACGGTTTGCGTCCCGGTGCTATTGCCGATGCCAACGACGAGGCCCAGTTTGGTGAACTGCACACGCTGGGCGAACTTACGAAGATTGCCTGGAAGCACGATGTGCAAACCATGATTGAAGGCCCCGGCCATGTCCCGATGCAGATGATTAAAGAGAATATGGATGAGGAACTCAAACATTGTTTTGAAGCGCCGTTTTATACGCTGGGCCCGTTGACCACCGATATTGCGCCAGGCTACGATCATATCACATCCGCCATTGGCGCAGCGCAGATTGGCTGGTACGGCTGTGCCATGCTTTGTTACGTCACGCCCAAGGAACATTTAGGGTTGCCTGACAAACAGGACGTGAAAGATGGTGTGATGGCCTACAAAATTGCCGCTCATGCCGCCGATCTCGCCAAGGGCCACCCGGGCGCGCAGCAGCGTGATGATGCGCTTTCCAAGGCGCGGTTCGAATTTCGTTGGGAGGATCAGTTTAACCTGTCGCTCGACCCGGATACCGCACGTGCCTATCATGATGAAACGTTGCCCAAGGACAGTGCCAAGGTTGCACATTTCTGTTCCATGTGCGGACCAAAGTTCTGTTCCATGAAGATTACCCAGGACGTGCGTGATTATGCCAGGGAGCATGGTCTGGAAACCCGTGAGGCGCTGGATGCCGGCATGGTTGAGCAGTCTGAACAGTTTGTGGAACAGGGCAGCGAGATTTATCACAAAGCCTGACCTATAATCAGAATAGTATATAAGGAGATGCAGTATGCTTACTGCCCATGACATCATGAATCCCGATCCGCCGCATTGCGACGTGGATACGCCAGTCAATGAAGTGATTTCACAACTGGCGGAAACGGCTACCTCCGGTTTATTGGTCGTGGACGAAGAACAGCGGTTGCAGGGTGTGATTACCGAGTCTGATCTGGTGGACCAGCAGGCCAGATTACATGTGCCCACAGCCATTGCCGTTTTCGACATGGTGATTCCGTTGGGAGAAGGGCGTTTTGAGCGCGAGCTTGCGCGCATGCAGGCGCTTACGGCAGGCGATTTGATGACGAGCCCTGTTCAAACGGTTGCACCCGATGCTGCCTTGAATGACATTGCCGCCATGATGAATGACAGCGATGTACATTGTCTGCCTGTGGTTGATGGCGATACCATTGAGGGTGTGATTACCCAACACGAGGTGATTAAGGCGCTGGCCCAACGTCAACCTGCTTAATATTTGAAAACCCGTCTAAATAATGAGGCGGAAACCTGCGCGTTTGCCGCTGATTTCGCCAAATCATTGAGTCCGGGCGATTGCGTGGCGCTGTCCGGAGAGTTGGGTGCGGGGAAGAGCGTGTTTGCGCGTGCCTTGATGCGTGCGTTGGGCGTTACCGACGAAGCAATGCCAAGCCCGACTTTCTCGCTTATCCAGGAATACGCCGGAAACAGATGCAAAATTGCGCACATGGACTGGTATCGGCTGGGATCGCCTGAAGAAATTGAGATGCTGGGCGTGCATGAGTATTTCCAACCTCCATGGATTACCATTATCGAGTGGCCGGAACGCGCCCCGAGTCTGCTGGCGGATACAGTCGTCAAAATACGGCTGGAAAACGTGGACGATTTTCCCGATGCACGGTTAATCAGTTTGGCAGAGTGATGTATAAACACTATTTGGCCAGCAAGATATGGGAGGGGCGATGATTCAACATTCAAGGCCCCAAAGTTTGCAAAGTTTTCCTGAGGAGGTCGTCAACTGACGCTTTCATGAATCACCTCTTGCAGCAGATGCACCAGTTCTTTGTCTTCGTGGCCGATGTGTTTGACGATCTCTTGTGCTCTCGGAGTAAGACGGCGGTAACCCCAGAGTGATCTCCGCCTGGTCTCGTCCCAACCTTCACGCTGGAAATAAAGCGGCAGGTTGACATCGAAATAGGAAATGCTGTCCGCGTCCTTGAGCAGATCAGAGCGGGGATCGCCTCCCACCTCATGGAGTTCCACCAAGCGGCAGGCCTCATCCACGGTATCACGTTCCACACCGCAAGCGGCCAAAATTGGGCGCAGTATTTCAGCGCTGTTTCGAGCATGGGCCGCCTTGAAAGCGTCGTAATTGTCGAAGTCTGCACGTTTGGCTTTGGTCCCTTCGATGGCCCGGTCAATGTCGTGGGCCAGCGCCGCAAGTTGCAGGGCATCGTCCGCATTCGGTTCCAGCCGTAAAAGCCACTCCATGGTGTTGTCAGCGTGGCATGGGTCTTCGGGCACCTGTGATCCCGTGATGATCGCCCGGATTTTTTGTTTTGCGCGATCAATGTTGTCCATGAAGCGCAACCATAACCCGGCGCAGGGTTTCGAGATTCATCACTACGGCGATGATGACCAGCACCGGTAGCACCATATTCGTCGCCGCGCCCAGAAAGATGAGAAACACGCGCACATCGCGCCCCATGCGCAACCCGGCCCTGCCGCCGGCTCTGATCTGCTCGCGCATCAGGCTGTCGTGCTTGTCCGCCGTATAACTTAGCATGAACGAACCGATGATGGCCATGAAACCGGCGAACAGCACCCAGCCGTTTGCTTCAGCTGCCAGCAGATGCCAGGTCAAGCCGAACAGCAGAAAGGCATCGGCATAGCGGTCCAGCACTGCGTCAAGCCAGCCGCCGAAGTCACTACTTAGATACTTGAGCCTTGCCACTTCGCCGTCGCAGCCGTCGATGATGGACGCGAACTGTGCCAGTACGCCACCGATGAGCAGGGCGAAATATCCACCCATCACAAATAATCCTGCGGCCACCAGGGAACACAGAAACGAAAACAGGGAAATCTGATTGGGTTTAATATCCAGTTTCGTCAAATGGCGGGAAACCAGGACGGAGACGGGGCGGTTCAGGTAACGCGCGACCGGCCCATCGTTTGACTTGTCACGCAGGCGATCCAGCAGAGCCTGCTCCGCCCGGTGGAAGGCGGCGGGATCATCCACATCGATCCAGAAACGGTTTGAAGAAATCGCTTTGGCGCGCCCATCTTCAGCCAGGACGCGTATCGCCCCGGACAGGGTCGTGTCGCCGTCTTCTTTTCTACTTTGTTCCAATGCCTCAAAGATGGCGGAAGAGCAGAGAAAAATACCGGTATCGAAGCCGTTGAAATCGGACATCCCTTTGCCGATATCACAGATGTTCCCACTTTCCACCCTGACGCGAGTCACATCATCCATGTCGATGAGGGGATTGTGAATATCGCTATCCACCACCAGCGCTACTTCTCCCTCGGGCAGGAGATGGGTCGTCAAGGCACGGACAAGCTCCGGATCAAACAGATGATCCGCCATAAGCAGCAGAAACGGCTCTTGCAGAACGTCCCGTGCCTTGAGCACCGAAAGACCGTTTTCTTTCTTCCAATCGTCATTCGCCAGTGGCGTGATCCGAATCGCAAGACGTTCCGCCAGTCGCTTCAGGAAATCGCGGACCCGTTCGCCCTCGTAGCCGGTAACGACGTAAAATTCATCCGCACCGGCCTTCAGTGCGGAGCGGATGACGCGTTCGATCAGGGGGATGCCCAGAATGGGAATGAGGGGTTTGCTTTCCCCCCTCGGCTGTAGCCGGCTGCCCTTGCCAGCGGCGATAATCAGGCACTTCATTCCCATAGTTTCAGCTACCTGTGATGAACTGCTCCATCATCCGGTAGGCTTCATCATCGGTGAATTGCCGCGGCGGATGTTTGCAGAAATAGGCCGATGGCGCCTCCAGGATGCCGCTTTGTCCCCGCTCCAACGCCAGTTTGGCGCAGCGGATGGAGTCGATCGCTACTCCGGCCGAGTTGGGCGAATCCTCCACCGACAGGCGCAGCTCAAGGTTCATGGGTATATCACCGAACAGCTTGCCCTCCATGCGGATGAAACAGATTTTGTTGTCGTTCTGCCAGGGTACATAATCACTGGGACCGACATGGATGTTGTCATCGTCCAGGCGGTGTGCGGCTACTGCCTGCACTGCTTCGGTCTTGGACACCTTCTTGGAAGCCAAACGGCTGCTATTGAGCATGTTGAGAAAATCGGTGTTGCCGCCGGTATTGAGCTGGTAAGTGCGCTCCAGTTTGACGCCGCGCTTGGCGAACAGGTCGGTCAGGGCGCGATGGGTAATGGTCGCCCCCAACTGGGCCTTGATATCGTCGCCGATAATGGGAAGTCCGGCCTCTTTAAACCGGCGCGCCCACTTTCCATCGGGATTGCTGGCGATGAAGACCGGGATATTGTTGACGAGCGCTAAACCGGCCTTCAACGCGCAGCCGGCATAAAACCGGGTCGCCTCCTCGGAGCCGACCGGCAGATAATTGATAAGGATTTCCGCGCCGGATTCCTTAAGCACCCGAACGATTTCTTCTTCGCCGGGTTCCGGCTCATCGGCCAGGATAAAGGTACGTTTTTTGTCATAATTCTTCATGTGGTCGGAGAATCCGTCCAGAATTTTGCCCATCCGTACAATGACACCGGACTCGGGGATTTCGGAACAGAAAACTGCCGTGCAGTTGGGGGCGGAAAAAATGGCCTTGTTCACATCGACGCCGACTTTGCGTTTATCGATATCGAAGGCTGCAACGGCCTCGATATCGCCAGGTTTGTACCCGCCAATCTCCCAATGCATCAGGCCAATGGCATTTTTCGGGGACTTTTCCCGGTAGTAGTGGATGCCCTGTATCAGTGAACTGGCGCAGTTCCCAACACCGATAATAGCGATCTTGATGTTACTCATCTTTTTTATTTCCTTTTATATTCTCGTCGATAAATACGGTTCTTTTCGAACCCACCCGTTCTGGTCGTTGGGTTCCAACGCTTGTTACACACTTGAACCACGGAAATCAACGCACAATTTCCCATGAGGCACCATGTCCTTGAGCAACATGGCGGTATTGTAGAAGCTGATAAACCGCAACAGGCTGATCTGGCGCTGACTGAACGATTTTTGAATTTAGCACATCTCTATCAGTGTGCATAGATCACGTGCTCAGCA
>CAZEMN010000058.1:0-10712 GCA_964513335.1 uncultured Zetaproteobacteria bacterium
CAACTCGGAACCATACGCAACATCGGTGTGGACAGGGAGCGCAGCATAAAGCTGCATCAGCCCCGATGCGTCGTTATCGGTGATACGCTTCCTGCGGCGCGCCGATACAATGACATTGCCAATTTCATGCCACCAGAGCGAGGAGACCCAGACCTCTTCGTTGGTGATCTGCTGTAAAAAAGAATCCGCTTTTTCTGAATTTTCATCCGGCAAGCCGAGGGCTACGGCAATTGAGCAGTCCATAACCCACGGCATCAGTATTTACGGCCTTCTTCAATCATAGAACGGATATCCCCCGAGCCTTTCACGCGCTGACGGACGGAACGAAATCCCTCCAGCAGTTCATCCGCAGTTTCGCCGGATGTTTTATGCACGGGTTCAAGGCGAGCAACGGGTTTGCCCCGGCGGGTGATGGTAAAGCTTTGGCCTTCTTCCACATCCCGGATCAGGGAAGCCAGATGGGTCTTGGCGTCAAAAGCACTAACCTTTTTTTGGTTTGAATGAGACATGTATACTCCAACTGGTTTAATAACTGGTTAAGTATAGGGGATGTATGCCCCCTGTCAATCTGATTGATGCCCGCGTACCGAAGCGTTCTTGTGATTTTTCTTTGCGTACTCCGCGTGCCCCAGGGCACCTTCTCTGACTGCGCCATTCACCTTGTCCTTTGCGGTGAAAGGTTTTATTGAAACCAGCCCGCACAATGAGTGTGGACAATGTCCGCCAAGGCCCGGATATGGTCTTTACGGTCATTCAGCGCCGGGATGTAGCGGAAGGATTCACCTCCGGCATCCATGAAAAATTTACGATTCTGGATGCTGATTTCTTCCAGTGTTTCCAGACAATCGGCAGCAAATCCGGGGCATACAACGGCAACGTTTTTTACCCCTTGCTGCGGCAGCCCCTGCAAAGTTTTATCAGTATAGGGCTGCATCCATTCCTCACGACCGAAACGTGATTGGAAGGTCAGCATCCATGCTCCGTCTTCCAGTTCCAGCGCCTCGGCCAGTAGCTTGGCTGTGTGGTGGCATTCGTCGGGGTAGGGATCACCGTTTTCATGGTAACGCTTCGGGATGCCGTGGAAGGAGAGCAGCAACTTGTCCGGCTGGCCATTGGCCTTGATATCCTCACGAATACTGGCCGCCAATGCCGCTATGTAGGCCGGATGATCGTGATAATTGCGCACCAGATGCAACTCCGGCATGTCATGGCCGGTTTTTATCACTGCGTCAACCGCATCGAATGTGGATTCTGTAGTGGTCAATGAATACTGCGGATACAGCGGTAACACCAGCACGTGATTGCATCCACTTTTTGCCAGTTTCTGCATGCCGTAAGTAATGGACGGGTTGCCATAACGCATGGCCAGTTCAACGTGGAAGGCGTCGGGATCATTGGCATCCAATATCGCCTGCAACGCAGCCTGCTGGCGCAGGCTGATGTCCATCAGGGGTGAGCCGTTTTCAGTCCACACCTTTTGATATAATTTTGCGGATCGTTGCGGGCGGGTGTTCAGGATAATTCCGTTGAGAATTAGCCACCACAGGGGTCTTGGCAGATCAACGACGCGTTTATCCCAGAGGAATTCCTTCAGATAACGGCGCAGGGCGGACGTGGTCGGCGCATCCGGCGTGCCCAGATTGGTCAGCAGAATGCCCACGGGAATTTGATCAGGCATATCAGTCCTTATTCATAGCAATCAGATCAAACAGCTCCAGCCGCGATGAAGGGTTATTGAGGAATGCACCGGTCAATTTGGATGTGGTGGTCCACGAGTTCGGTTTCTTCACGCCGCGGTGGCACATGCAGAAGTGGCGGCACTGGATGATGACGGCGACACCGGCAGGTTTCAGCACTTCATCAATGACCTGTGCGATCTGCATGGTCATCTTTTCCTGCACCTGTAAACGTTTGGCGTACACATCCACCACGCGTGCCAGCTTGGATAATCCCACCACGCGGCCATCGGGAATATAGGCCACATGCGCTTTGCCGACGAAAGGCGCCAGGTGGTGCTCGCAATGGCTGTGCACATCAATATCCGAGACCAGCACCATTTCATCGTAGCCGCAGGCCTCTTCGAAAGTCTTTTCCAGATGTTCGCGCGGGTCTTCAAAGTAGCCGGAAAAATACTCGCCGAAGGCGGCCAGCATGCGTTTGGGCGTGTCCTGCAGGCCTTCCCGGTCCGGATCGTCGCCAATGTATTCGAGCAAGGCGCGCACATGCTGCATGGCAGCAGCATTTTTCGGGTCGGTGGGATCAAAGTCTTGCATGAGAACCTCGTGTAAGCATGATTGCACGCACGTTAGCGCATTTGCATCCCGTGAAAAACCCCGGAAGGATTATTCATGAGGACGGCGTATGAATGAGGGATATATGGCAACAACGATTGATCTGTTACGTCATGGCGCATTGGAAGGTGGCATTCGTTACCGGGGTAATACCGAAGCGGCGTTAACCAGGGCAGGGCGAGCGGCCATGGATGCAGTGTGGCGCGAACTGGATGGCAGTGTTGATGCGCTTGTCACTTCACCGATGTCGCGTTGCAGGCAACCGGTTGAAGCATGGGCGAAGGAGGCGGGTATTCCCTGCCGGGTTGAGCCAAACATCCGCGAAATGGATTATGGCGTATGGGAAGGATTGTCAAAGGAAGAAATCGAGAAGCGGTTTCCCGGCATGCTGTCCCGCTGGCGCGAGAACCCCGCGGGTATGTGGATTCCCAAAGCGGAGCGTATTGAGGATTTTGCCAGACGCGTACTCGAAGGTTGGACAACTATATTGTGTGAATCAACCGGAAAGCATGTGCTCGTGGTGGCACATTCCGGTTCCTTGCGCGTGATTTTGGCGCATGTGCTGGGAGCGCCACTGCCGACTATCCGACGGTTCGCTATGCCGTATGTATCATGGAGCCGTGTGATAGACGACCATGACAAGCTTTGTCTGGAATACCTTAACCTCCGAATTTGACCCTTCCCCCTCTTCATACCTATCATGGCGTATCTTTTCAAAGGAGGAGACAATAATGCAGAAATATTTGCATATCACACTGGCGGTATTGTGCCTTGCCGTGATTCCGGCAACTATCGTGCAGGCTCAGGATTATTATGGCAATGCTCGGTCCAACACGGGCAGTAATTTCGATATCAGACCCTATGCGGGAATTGGTTTTGGTGCGTTTGGGCTGAAACTCAAGACTCCTGGGGTTGGCCAGAAAAACACGGTGTTTGGCGGCTTTGGCAAGTTTGGTGTGGATATAGGGGACTACCTCGGCGTAGAGCTTCGGGGTGGCGCAACAACTTCTGGAACGACGACCTATCCAGGGGGAACCATCAAATTGTCCGACTCTTATTTTATTTCCTATTTGGCTAAGGTGCAGTCTTGGGAATCTGCAGGCATGAAGCTCTATGCGCTTGTCGGCGCAACTACGGCAAGAGCAAAAATCACGGCGTCGGCAACAGGGTTAGGCACAGCAAGTATTTCGACTACCAAAACAGGCGTTAGCTATGGTGTCGGAATCAACTACCATGTGCAGGACTCTCTGACCGTAGGTGGCGAATGGATGCAATATTGGACCAATGTGAATGTCGGCACAAATACAGATGCCAGGATGTGGGGTGCTGTCGCGAACGTAGCCTATCACTTCTAATCATCCAGATCGTTCGGAGAATAAAAAAGGTTCTGGTTGTGCCTTTTCCCTTTCCGTTGGCAGGCCTAATTCCTCAATAATTTCTCGGCTACTTCAATCACATGCGCGCCGTAGGAACGGGCAGCGGTCAGTTGCGCATCGGTGATGCCCGCGGGCATGCCTTCGTGATTGCCGGTGCGGGCATACGGTCCCCATTGCAGGCCGCCGTCGGCATAGCCCAATGCCGTTTTCGGGAATCCAACGACAATCATGCCATGCTCGAGAAAGTTGGAATGCAAACTGGCCAGCGCGAGTTCCACACCGCCACCAGCGCTGCCAAAGCCGCCACCGGTGGCAAAAGTGCCACCAACCTTGCCTTCCAGCGCGTTCTCCATCCAAAGCTTGGCGCAATCATCAATGAGTTTCTTCATCTGCCAGGCCATGCTCCCCATGTGCACGGGCGTGCCGAACAAGATCACATCCACCGCTACGAGGTCGTCCGGTGAGGTTTTATCCGCTTTCTGTAATTGAGTGTTTGCATCCGGATTCGCCGTTTTGATACCGGACGCGATGGCTTTGGCCATCTTTTCCGTATTTCCGTAATCCGAGTGATAAGCGATAAGAACTTGCACGGTTTAGCCCGGACTACTCATGAATCACCGTGATGTTTGCGCAGGAACTTTGTTCGCAACGGACAGCGTGGCCCCGAAGCGGCCATTCCGAGGAAAGAGGCCGTAGCCGTGCATACGGACAACCGACGAGGGATTCGGTGCGGGCAAAGGGACAAGCAAGGGCGCGGCAGCATTTATGAATAGTCCGGGCTAGGCGTGGCCGACCTGATCGGAGAGTTGCGCCCTGTCCACGCCCATGGCTTGCGCCCCCACAACCCAGCGTTGCTCAATCGGGGTATGGAATACGATATTGCTGCTGCTTGGTACCACCAGCCAGTCATTACGGCTTATTTCATCTTCCAGTTGTCCCGCGTCCCAGCCTGCGTAGCCCAGCATGAGCATGAAGTGTTCGGGGCCGACACCCTTTGCCAGTTCCTCCAGCACATCGCGCGAAGTCGTGAGATGTATTTCCGGGGTAACGCAGAGGGTCGAATCATAAATATGCCAACCATCATGCAAAACAAAGCCACGGAATGGTTCCACCGGACCACCTTCAAAGGTTGGTGCATCCATGGCTGTCTTGCTCAGCTTCATATCATCCAACACGGCACCGACCGTGATATGTTGAGGCCGATTAATCAGCAGTCCCATGCTGCCATCCTCATCATGGTGACAAAGCAACACGACCCCGTCCGCAAAACGCGGGTCCGAAAGTGTTGGCGTGGCAAGCAATATTTGCCCGTTCAGTTCACTCAATTGCATATCTATCCCCGATCCATATCTCTGGCCAAGCGTAATGCGGCCACAAAGCTACTATAGGACACATTGCCACTTCCTGCACGGTCCAGTGCGGTGCCATGATCAACGCTGGTTCGGATAAAAGGCAGGCCGAGGGTGACGTTGACCGCATCCCCGAAACTCAACGCTTTGAGGGGAATGAGCCCCTGATCGTGATAGCAGCAAATAATGGCATCAAACGCCTTGCGATTGGTTGCGGCAAACAGGGTGTCAGCGGGCAAGGGTCCCGTAACATCCATGCCCGCACGGCGCGCCTGTTCGATGGCCGGTTGTAGAATATCAATCTCCTCGCGGCCAAAATGACCGGACTCGCCTGCATGGGGATTGAGACCGCAAAGCGCCAGCTTTGGGTGTGATATGCCGAAATGATGTTGCAGATTATGGTGCGTAATATGCAGTGTTTCCAAGGTGTCTTCCATACTCAGGGAAGCAGGTACATCCGCAAGCGCCATATGGGTGGTAAGCAAAGCGACGCGTACTTCACGGCTGGCCAGCATCATCACCACTTTCGGAACACCGGCGAGATATGCAAGGAATTCGGTATGTCCCGGAAAATCAAAACCTGCGTCGCGCAGTATGGATTTTTCAATCGGGCCGGTGACCATGGCGGGGGCTTTCTTTTCCATGCATGCCCTGGCTGCGGTCTCGATACACCGGGTGACAGCAGAGACTGTTTCTTTTTGTGGCGCGCCGGGAATGATGGCGGGGGTATCACTCACACCGGGATTCCAGCAATTTAATGCAAGAGCAGAGGCCTCGGGGGTATCTACTTCATGGATGGCAACGGAGATACCCAACAGGCTGGCGCGGTCCTTTAGCCACGCGGCGGGTGCGCACACACAGGTTCCGGCGAATATTTCCGGTTCAGACTGAAAGGCAAGCAAGGCACAGTCCGCGCCAATGCCGGCTGGTTCGCCCAGTGTGATCAGGATGGGGGTCAGGGACAGTTTCTCCGATCAATGATGGCCTTGGCCCGGAGCCCGGCCAGCCAGCGGGGCATCTGATCCTGCATTTCAATGTTCAGAAGAATACCCTGGATTTGGTCCCGATGCGCCTCAAAGGAATCCGGATCCACATGTCTGCGTTCAACTACGCGGATAATGTGCAGGCCGAAAGGGGACTCAACCACACCGCTGGTTTCTCCCGTTTTCATGGAAAATACTGCTTTGTCAAAGGCAGGTACCATCACGCCGCGCTTGAACCAGCCGAGGTCTCCGCCCTTGGTCGCACTGGGGCCTTGTGATATTTCCCTGGCGCGGGTGGCGAATTCCTTATCGGAAACGTTTTTCATTTCCTCAGCGATTTGCTCCGCCTCGGTTCTGGTTTCGGCCTTCTCTGCATCCGTCATGACATCGGATAATTTAAGCAGAATATGCCGGGCATGCACCTGATCATAGGCCCCGGCACGTTGTTTGGGTTGATGCCAGCGTTCCTTTGTGATGGTGAATAGCTGAAAGCCTGTCGGTGAGCGTATAGGCTGGCTGACGCCACCAACAGGTAAATTAAAAACAGGTGCAAATCTGGGTGGCATGGAACCGGGCAGGAACCATCCCATCTGTCCGCCCTGTGATGCATCCGGCGCGTCCGAATAAAGCGTTGCAAGCCGCTCGAAATCGCCACCTTTCAATATTTGACTGAGGATGCTCTTGATTTTTTTTCGTGATTTTGCAACCTGTTCCGGTGATGGGTCGGCAGGTAGGGAGACGGAGATTTCAGCCAGCTGAATTTCCCGCAACGGTGTTGGGTGTTCCATATATTTACGGTAATACTCATGCATGGATTCCTCGCTAACCTTAAGCTTGGAACGTACGGCCATATTGCCAAGCTTGCCGGTCAACAGGCGCTCCTTCAGTGCTTTTTTATAACGATTCACATCCATGCCGCGTTCTTTGATAATATCAAGCAACTGGCCCGCGGGAATTTTGTTGCTGGCTTCAACGTTGGCGATGGCTTTGTTTATTTCCTCCTCCGTAACAGTAATTTCCAGTTTTTTGGCCTCCTGCAATTGTAATATTCTGGTGATTTCGGCATCCAGTGTACGCATCTGCAAGGTTTTGGCAGGCGGAAGGTGTTGCGTGCCCGCCTGTTTGAGTTGTTGTGTCAGCTCTCTGGTGCCTTGCCTGATCTGATAACAGGTAATGGCCTGGTTGTTCACGATGGCGGCAATGCTGTCCATGACTTCGGCATAAGCAGATTCAGCGTGTAGAAACAGGAATCCGTTCAGAATAATAGCGCATCGCAGGATGCCGTTCATGGGCATATTGGAGCCTCCGTGGGAAAAAGATAGCGTGTGGGAATGTTCAGGCCAGCCATCCGCAGCCGATTATCTGCTAATGGCCGGTGCATTGTCCGACGCTACCCATGCCGTTGATGCCAAGCAAGAAATTCACACCGAAATTGGATGCGGTGGAGGTGCCGGAAGGACGATTGATACGGTATGCCTCCACCGTGAGATTCCAGCAGGGATGCTCGTATCCCAAGCCCAGGCTGGCGTGCTGTGTGATTTTAAGCTGGGTATCATAGTTCCAGGAACCCAGGGTGCGCCAGCGTGGTCCAAGCTTCAACTTGCCGGATGCATCAATGGTCTGTGCCTCCGGCGCGAAGCGCGCATCAGTGATGCGGTAAGCAACACGCAATTCATGTCCCGAGGCGGGATTCCAGCTCAGCGCTGTTGTAGCGGTGTCCCAGAAACGTGCTGCGGGATCATACTGGCCTTCGGCGGAAAAGCTCAATGATGGAATTGGCGTGATGCTGGCCTCACCTACCAGGTTGGAAAAAGGTCGAAGCGGTTCGGTTTGCAGTGTCCGGTCGCTGAGACGCTTACGAATATTATATGTTGCGCCAACCTTCACATTGAGCACGGTTCTGGCTGAATCGTTCTCTTTTGACTTGGTTTGCAACCGGCTGGCCAGAAGCAGGCTGACGCGATTCACGCTTTCCACCCGATCCCTGCCGGAGAAGCGGTTACTGGACAGCAGATTACTTATGGTCAACCGGCCAAAGGCTGAGTCGAAGTTGGGCAATCCGGATTGATCGCTGCCATTGACCAGATCGTAACGCAGGATGGGCTCAATACTGTGGCGCAGCGTCTTGTCCGCGCTGATACGCTCGAATATGGCGCGTGTCTCCACGGAAAACTCACCGTTGGTTCGGGTCGGCCGCGGGGCGGCGGAGGCGGTGTCGGCAAGCCAGTAGCGGGCGTGGCGCACGCCCGCCATCAGGGTGGTGGAGAGTCCTCCTCCGGCCAGTTCCAATGGGATTTCTATATAAGGGTGTAAATCCACACGCCATCCCTGGGTGCCGATATTGCGATCAAAGCGTGTGGTTTCCTGGTCGAAATGCAGGATGGCCAGACGGTTGAATATGGGTAACGCCAGGTCATTTTCGAATCGTGGCAGGATTTGCAGCGTGGCGTCATTGGAAGGCAGGGTCATATCCTGCTGGTGCTGAACCTGCAGTTGCCAGCTTCCGTATTCACCCTGTTGCGCGAGGGTGGCGCGGCTGACCAGGAAGCGGGTGGCAGCCTCCGACGCACCGCTGGAGAAATCAGCCAGATAATTATAGTCGCTCACATGATCGGCATCGATGGCCAGGTTCATGCCACCAGGCAATTGCCATGATGTCTTGGCTTGCAAGCGGCTACGGGTACGTCCCGCCACCTTGTCGCGCATTATCTCTCCCTTTACGATTTCGCTGCCCATTGTTGAGACATGGCGAAGTTCCAGTTCCGGGCGGAACCCACGGGTGCTCATCCATCGGGGTGTGAACGTTGCATCCCAGTCCGGAGCAGGAGCAAGATAATAGGGGAGCGCCAGCTCCGTACCGCGCCGTTTGCCCGTACCTATCTCGGGAAGGAGGAAGCCGGATTTCCGCCGATTACTTTGCTGCCAGTAGGGAGTGTAAAACACAGGCACGCCGGCAATTTCAAAACGTGCGTTTCTGGCTGTAAACGTACCGTTTTTCTGGTTAACTATGGCCTCCGAGGCGTAAACCGCCCATGCATCATGATCCACGGGGCAGGTGGTAAAGCTGGGCTGAAGCGCCTTGTAGGTAAACTCATCCACACGCTCCAGTTGTTTGGCGGACAGGCGTTCGCCGCAGGGTAAGGTGACTGTGGCATCATGCAGAATACCCTGCTTGGTAAGGGTGTTCAGTTTGGCAGACCTGGCTTCAACAACTGCCTTGGGAGAGCGTATAATAACATTTCCCTCGGCTTCGATCTGATGATTAGCAGCATCGTAACGCACGGTATCGGCATGGATGGTTTCATCCTTACGTTTGATTTCCACCTTGCCGCTGGCCGTGGCCACACCCTCGGCATCACGCACGATTTTATCGGCCGTAATATCTACATCCTCAGCCCATACTGCGGATATAGGAGCCAGCGCCATCCATGCCAGTAACAGGCAGGGCAGGGAAAAAAAACGCATCAAAAATCCGGGTGAGGTGAGCAGTTCAGACAGGTTTGACGGCGCAGCCGAGGTAGTTGACGGAGAGATCATCGGACAGTTCAAAACGGTCCGTCAGCATCCGGTAGGACATCCCGTGCAGGTCCGTCACATCAAGCCGGGCCGTGCGGCAGGCGGTGTTTATTTCCGAAGGGCGAATGAACCTGGCGTATCGGTGTGTGCCTTTCGGCAACCAGCCCAACACATATTCGGCACCGAGTATGGCCTTGAGATAAGCCTGCGGCGTACGGTTCAACGTGGCAAAAAAGAAATGACCGCCAGGTTTGAGCATGGCGGCGCAGGCCGTAACGGTGCCGGGCACATCGGGTACATGCTCCAGCACTTCCATGCAGATGACGACATCGTATTGACCGGCATGATCGGTTGCCCATGTCTGTGCATCGCTGATTTCATATTGGACCTTTGCGCCGGTCTTTTCGGCATGGATGCGGGCGACTGCCAGCGCCTTTTCGGAACGGTCAATACCTGCCGTGATTGCGCCGCGATCAGCCAGTCCCTCGGCCAGCAAACCACCGCCACACCCGACATCCAGCGCTTGTGCGCCTTTCAGTGTTGCCCGTGAGTCGATGTAGTCCAGGCGTATGGGATTAAGGCGGTGCAACGGCTTGAATTTTCCTGCCGGATTCCACCATTCCTCGGCCATAGCCTCGAATTTCTTTATTTCTTCAGAATCGAAGTGCCCCTGCATGGAACGGCAGGCTGCTAGGGCAAGGGCACTATGGCAAGCGCGATATGCCTACCCAATATCCGGGTAAGCTGATGGTTCCATGTCAGGTGTGGCTCTGTCATGCTGCCCTCCATTAAAGATAAGGAAGGTTTACATGATTCTGAGTACAACTCCAAGCATCGAGGGGAAAAGCATTGCCGGGTACAAAGGCGTGGTTGTTGGCGAAGCCATTCTTGGCACCAATATCTTCCGCGACCTGTTCGCCGGCATCCGCGATATTGTCGGAGGCCGCTCCGGCGCCTATGAAAAGGAACTGGCCAAAGCGCGTGGAATCGCCTTTGCCGAGTTGGAACAGCACGCAACGGAACTTGGCGCCAATGCCGTCGTCGGTATTGATATCGACTACGAGGTCGTCGGCAAGGATGGCAGTATGCTGATGGTCAGTGTCAGCGGTACGGCGGTCGTTCTTGGCTGATGCTACTGTAACTAGGGCCTGTTCACATAAAATCCAAGCGTGGCGCTGCTGCCCGAAATGAGGCCAG
>CAZEMN010000059.1:0-10506 GCA_964513335.1 uncultured Zetaproteobacteria bacterium
GCAGGCATCATGGATTTCATATTATACCAAGGAGAGACGGGATGCATCACAGAATCAATGGCTGGCATCTTTCCATGCCATCTTTGTTTACAATAAGGATATCAAAGCGGGCAGCGTTAGGTGTTTTGGCCGTAATGTTATGGACCCTTCCGCTAAGTCAGGCACAGGCGGGGGAAGGAAATATTAGCGTGGATCTGACTTATGCCGCCGCCGGGTTGGGTTACCAGACAGGGACTGCAACCGTGACGCTGGGTAGCAAGACCGCCAACTACAATATCAAAGGATTCCACTTTCTGGGCGCTGGCGTATCCAACTTTAAGGGAACGGGCACAGTGAGGGGCGCTCACTCGCTGAATGATCTGAACGGAGATTTTACCGTCACACGCGGTTCGTTGTCCGCCATTGTTGGTGGTGTGACTATGAGCCTGCACAACCCAAGGGGCGTGGTCATAAATCTGTCCGGCACCTCAACGGGGGTTGGTGCCTCGGTGGGTCCGGGCAAGCTGACCTTTGCACGTACAGGCGCTATCAAGAGCGTGGGTGGTCATGCGCATCCAGATCATGCAATGGCATCCGCTCATGCGGCAGGGGGCCAATCTTCATTTATGCCGACGGGCATGGATAAATCTTTACCCCACATCGGTCTGTATGCCTACGCCAAGGGCCATGCCATGATTTCAAATCCGCCAGACCTGCTTGGCGGGGCGTTAAGGGTCAGTCTGGTGAAGAAGAACACCAGTACCCACTGGGTGCTTCCCGGCCCCCGTTTTCTGGATCCCGTCGTCTTCGGTAATTCAGCGCATCCTGTCGGTTTTGAGCAGGCGCCGTTTCCGTTGATCGGCATCCCGCCCGGTTTGCGTAAATCGGAAGGTGGGAAGTACACCTTCGTGGATCATGCCACGCCCTTTAGCGACTGGATGGAGGTAGGTGTTGGGAGTGTCAGCATGAAGCTGGTGGATGTGACGGCGATTGATGGTGCCAGAACCAAGGATAAGGTTGATTTTGATGCGACATTCAAGAGCCCGGACGGGAGATTCACCTACCGCGTGGTGAGTAAGAAGGCACTTCCCCACGGCATGGGATATCCGTTCTTCGGTGGCGTGGTGACCAACCATCTGCTGCATGGATCGACGAACATTGGCACGCGTCTGATGCCGACAGAGTTTATTTACGCTGGATTCTGGGGGGTTGGCAAGATTTATCGTAATGGCAAGCTGGTTAATGACGGACAAATTATTCATGTCATGCTGGGCGAGCTTGTCCGTGGCAACAATCAGAATCTTCAGTTTGACGGTGGGGTGGATTCGCGCGGAATGATGATGCATCTGATGGTGCCGCCTTACCGTGTGAGCCCCAAGGGACCGGTGCTGGCACCGGTTAAAACCGGCTATGCCCCGTTTCCTCTTATCAAGAAACACATGATGGCGAAGATGAAGATGTTGAAAGGGATGAAATTCCTGACTCCGGCGCAGAAAAAAGTGAAGATGAAGCGCATGATGGAAGTCAAGGATCTCATGGCGCGTACCAAGGAGCACATGGTGCAGGCGATGATGCAGGGTGATAAGTTTTTCGGGCAGCCATTCCTGCACGTCATGTTTGGCATGCAGGCCTCCGATATGCGTGTCAGGCATTGAATCGTCCATAAACAGCCTTCCATGAGAGAAGGCGGCAAACACAGGTGTTGAAAAAGGGGCTCTGGGATTCTCCAGAGCCTCTTTGGTTTTGAATTTATGCTGTTGCATTGAAAGTGACAGATGCAACTTTTTTTAACAGCACCAAAATTTTAAAACTGTCGCAGTGATTTATGAATAATGCAGGCGCATGCATAGACTCCTGATGGTGTAAGGTTTACTTCTCTTTTCCGACTGTACGGTGTTGCCATACACATCATGCTTTTGCAGGTGGCTGGTGGAGTTTCATAAAATTCAGGAGGAATAGTATGAGAAAGAAATTATCAAGAATGACATGGGCTGCGCTGATGTTATCCGCAGGTATGTTGACAAGTCTGCCTTCCGTTGCTCAAGCAGGATCAGATCTGACCGTACAGGTAAAGGCTACGGGTTCGGTGCAGGATGTGATCGCCAAACTAAAGGGCATGGTACATAAGAATGGTATGATGGTGATGGGTGAGCTTCATCAGGGAAAGGTAATGTCCATGGTGGGGCTGAGTATTGAATCTGAAAGCATTTTCGTGGGCAATGCCACTGTGGGTAAAAAGCTGTTCTCGGCCAATTCCGGCGCGGGCATCGCCGTTCCCGTTCGTATCAATGTCTATAAGGATGCGAATGGTTCAACCATGGTGGCGTATGTGCCACCGTCACGCATCCTTTCCATATACCATAATCCCAAGATCAATAAAGTGGCTGGCATGCTGGATGGCAAGCTGAAGAAGATGACGGGTATGCTGGGTGGAATGTAAGATGCCGGAGGTTTGCTGAGAATGTTTTCACACGTCAATTCCTCGGGAACAGCACCGTTGACAGCGGTATTTGCGCCTGAATCCCGGGGAGGATTGTTCACGAGTCTGCTGATCCTTGCATCGGCAGGTATTTCCCCCAACATTTTTGTAGCTGCTCAGGCGGGTATTGCCGATATGAAGGTGATGGGCCTCTGGTTGTTACTCCCCACGATTGTCGTTTTGCTGACCGCGCTCCTGTTTGCGCAGGTGCGTGGTTATGTGCGGTTGGTTAACAGGGTAGTAGCGGGGGCTGCGGCAGGAATTGTTGCCACCGTGGGACTGGAAGTTGTGCGAATGTATAGCTTTCATCACGGGGGCATGCCCGGTGACCTGCCGAGGTTGATGGGAGTGCTGCTGACCGACCAGTTTATGGTAGGACCATCGCCTTTCTCGGACTTTATTGGCTATACCTATCATTACTGGAATGGTGCTTCATTTGGCATTGTCTTTGCCGTTGTTCTGGGTAGAAAAACGGTTTTCTGGGGCATTGCGTATGGTATTATCATTGGTACCATTTTCTTGATGAGCCCCCCCGTAGATGCGTTGGGTATTGGTTTTATGGGCAGGGATATGCCGACGATGCCGCTGACTGTTTACATTGCTCATCTTGCTTACGGTGGTATCCTTGGTTGGCTCTGCCATCGCTGGGTCAAGGACGAAGGCTGGTTGCTTACGCCTCCGAATGGTTCATAAATACCATGGTCTGGATTTCTGATTCTCTGGACTTTATTCCAGTCAGTTTGCCGAATATTTGGTTCGTAAGCAAAACGTTTTTACATCGACAACAGCAATAGTTATATGTTTCCACCCAATGTCTTAGCTTATGCTGTGAATGTGAGAGATGTCAAAAAACTTTCTCACCTGATTAGTGAGCATACAGGCAATACGAAACTGGCCACCGGGATTTCCTTCCTCCCCATCCCGCACCCGGTGGCCAGCCTTTTGATGCCATTTGTAAAAAATGGTTTTCATTAAAGGTATTGTAAGCATCGGATTTTCTTCTCGACTTTTAGAATCAGAAGTGCTCGAACACAGGAGGTGAGTACATTGTTCCAGACACTGGATGGGCTGAAGGTTTCGTCACTTTCCGTGGGCCAAATGCGCGAGGTGGACCGCATCGCCATGGAAGAAACCGGTCCAACCCTGCTACAGATGATGGAAAATGCAGGTTCCGTGCTGGCGGAATTTACATGCGAGCAATGGCCGCGTGGCGTACGCGTGGGACCGGTGGTGGTGCTGGCGGGCTTGGGCCACAACGGCGGTGGTGGTATCTGCACGGCCTACCACCTTCTATGCCAGGGCGCGAATGTACGCGTATGCCTGGTCGGCGACGAATCCCGGCTGAGGAAAGCGACCGCAAAACAGTTGGCGCGTTTTCGCGAAGCGGGGGGTCTGGTGATTAACACAGCGGAAGTGATGGATTCAAAGCCGTTTATTGTGATTGATGCCCTGATTGGCTATGGACTGCATGGCGCACCGTATGGATTGATTGCAGAGTTGATTCACTGGGCCAACGTTTGCGCCGCTCCCGTCCTGTCTCTGGATGTGCCTTCGGGCCTGAATGCGGATACGGGCGCGCTTTCCCATGATACGGCATCACATCCATGTATCCGGGCAACGAAAACATTGACACTGGCCCTGCCGAAACGGGGCCTGGTCGCCGCAAGCGTAGGAGAGTTGTGGCTGGCGGATATTGGTATTCCGGGAACCGTATTCCAAAAACTGGGAATTGATGTGCAGCCACCTTTTGTAGGCACTGCCAAAATTCGGCTTAATATTCGTGGAGATTCGCCTGTGTTTCCGGGATCGCCATTGGGCTGAATTGATAGCAGGATGGTGAAGGTCGCTGTCGGGCCTGCCTACTCCCTGGCGATATCGCGCAGTGCATCGCGAATAAGTTCACGGTCTTTTTGTGGCAGGTCAACCTCAAACGTGCCGTTGCTCTTCCGAATGAGGGCCAGCACATCGTGGAGCAGGTGAATTTCCTCTTCACAGTTGCGACAGGACTGGCACATCATCAAATGCAGGCGCAGGCGAAACCATTCAGTGAAACTAAGCCTGCGTTCGAATGCATTCGAAGCGAGCTTGCTTGCCAGTCTACATGATTTGTTGTTGCTCATATCGCTTTGTTATCCCCGAACCACGTTTTTTCCAGACATTGCCGTAAAACCAGTCTTGCCCGGTGCATAATAACGTGCAAATTGGTCGGCGTAATATCGCATGCCTTACAAATTGCATCGGTATCCTCCCCGTTTAGTTCACGCAGGGTAAATACATGCCTGTGTTGTTCGGTAAGTTTGGCGATGCAGGCATTCAAGGCCCGAAGAAACTCCTGATTGCTGCTCAAGCGCTCCGGATCGCCCGCCCAGCCGTGGACAGGCTGCCGCCATTGGCCATGGGCATCAAAAAAGTCCGATGTCGGGTCCGTCTCAAGGCGGCTTGCCAGATTCCGGTCACGAATCTGCTTGCGTATATAATCGGTAATTTTATGTTTCAGGATACCCACCAGCCAGGTACGGACGGATGAATCACCACGGAAATTCTTTTTGGCTTTCCATGCGGCAATCAGTGTTTCCTGCACCATGTCGCGAGCAACTTCTTCATTACTCAAGCGGAACAGTGCATAGCGATACAGGTAGTCGCCATACAGCGTAAGCCATTCCTCAGCATTCCGGTTCCCGGTTTGTTCTCCGGCTTCCTCATGATTCTCTGGCTTCTTGCTGCTCATGCAGCCATCCTGCCATGAGCGAGGACAGCATCAATAAGATTTCACGGGTGCTCGTGCGTTCTTGTTATTTATGTGTGTGATCTTCGACCAAACAGCAGACCTTGCGCTGCAAGCGAATGTAGGCTAGTTAAGAACAGAGAGGTGAAACGACAAAATATGCAACGTGAAATTGTGGTGGTATCCGGTTGGCGCAGTCCGCTGGGTAAGGCAGGTGGTGTATTCGCCCGGATGACTGCCGTTGATCTGGGCGTGGCGGTGGCGCGCGAGGTGATGGCACGTTCGCCGGTGAACCGGGGCGATCTGGATGCAGTAATTATCGGTAATGTGATTCAGCCTGCGGAGGCGGCGAATATCACCCGTGTGATCGCGTTGGAAGCAGGGGTGCCACGGCTTGTTCCCGCGCATACCGTGCATCGCAATTGCGCCTCGGGCATGCAGGCGGTGACGGATGCGGCGGAAAAAATTCTGGCCGGGCGCTCCGAAGTGGCATTGGTGGGTGGCGTCGAATCCATGACGCATGCACCGCTGCTGTTTCACGATCGTTTCCGTGAGGCATTGGGTTCGCTACAAAAGGCGCGAGATTTGCCATCCAAAGCACGGGCGTTGCTTCAGGTAGCGAAAGCGCCGTGGAAGCCACGTATCAGTTTGATTGAAGGGCTGACGGACCCCACGGTGCATCTGAATATGGGGCAGACTGCTGAAGTACTGGCGAGAGAGTTCAGTCTTACACGCAAGGCCCAGGATGAATTCTCACTGATGAGCCACCAGCGGGCGGACGAGGCATGGAAGAGTGGCTGGTATGACGGCGAGGTGGTGCATGTGTTTCCTCCCCCGGCGTATGCGCCGGTGCATCGTGATGAAGGTATTCGTGCCGGTCAGAGCATGGAGGCGCTGGGAAAACTTAAACCCGTGTTCGACCGGCCGCTGGGGACGGTTACGGCCGGTAACAGTTCACAGATCACCGATGGCGCGGCCATGCTGATTCTGACGCACCGTGAAAAAGCCGAGGCCGAAGGCTGGCCCATTCTCGGCTATTTGCATGACTGGGCCTATTCCGGTTGTGATCCCGCACGTATGGGGCTGGGACCGGTATTTTGTTCGCAAAAATTACTTTCAGCCCGTGGGTTGGCCATGCACGATGTTGCAAGGGTGGAAATCAACGAGGCATTCGCGTCGCAGACGCTGGCCTGTCTGAAGGCCATGAATTCCAAACATTTCTATGGCAAACATTTTGGTGGCAAAACGCCGATGGGTGCGCCGGATATGGACAAACTCAACGTCCACGGCGGCGCCATCGCCATGGGGCATCCGGTAGGCATGAGCGGTGCGCGCCTGATTCTGACCCTGCTCAGACAACTGAAATATGATACGGGCGGTGGATTGGGCGTAGCGACATTGTGCGTTGGCGGAGGCCAGGGTGGAGCGACGCTGGTCGGGAGTGATCCATGGAAGTCATAACCTTATCAAGGAAACAGGATGTCGCACGATTGTGCTTTGCGCGCAAGGACCGTTCCGTCAATGTGCTCGATGACATCTGTATGGCGCAACTGGAAGCGCATCTGGATGCGCTGGAGAAGGATACTCCCGAGTTGCTGGTCATCGAAAGCGCCATGCCCGGATGTTTTATTGCCGGCGCCGATCTGGATGTGATTGCAGCGGTCAATGATGCCGAAAAAGCACAGCGGCTGGCTGAACGCGGCCAATCGCTGTTCCGCCGTATTGAGGACTTGACGTGTCCTTCCATTGCCGTGGTAAACGGTGCTTGCATGGGAGGAGGGCTGGAACTGGCATTGGCCTGTGATTATCTGATTGCGGTTCATGGCGATAAAACACGTTTGGCGTTGCCCGAGATTAAAATCGGCATTCATCCGGGTTTTGGCGGTTGCGTGCGTTTGCCAAGACGTGTCGGCTGGCTGACAGCAACGGATATGATTCTGACCGGGCGTGCCATTGACAGTAAAAGGAGCAAACGCACGGGGTTGGCCGACATATCCTGCCATGCGGAGCAGGTGGAGACCGCGATTCAGCATCTGGCGACGCGTGGCAAGGTGAAATCGAAACGGTCTGGCATGAATCCGTGGTGGATGCACCTGTGGCCCGCGAGAGCACTGTTTTTCCAGCAGGTAAAGAAACGCGCAATGGCGCGGTTCAAGCATCTTGATATTGAACAGGCCTATCCGGCCATTCCGGCAGCTATCCGCCTGCTTGAGGAGATTGCGGGCAAACGTGAGGGTCAGGCATATGCCCGCGAGGCCGAATCGCTGGGCAGGATGGCAGTCACTCCCACATGCAAAAATTTGATTCATGTCTTTCATCTTGGCGAAGGCTTGAAGAAGCAGGAAGCGTCAAAGAAAGGGCGGAAACATCTGGAACATATTAACCGCGTTGCGGTGTTTGGTGCCGGTGTGATGGGTAGTGGAATTGGTTGGGTGGCCGCAAAATCAGCCGAGGTGGATATGCATGACGTGGCAGCCGATGCCCTGTCCCGCGGCATGAAAACGTTGGCGCGCTTTGCCAAACGTGATGCAAAACGTATGAGCCGGATTCGTCCGGTGCTGGATCGCAGCGGACTGGCCAATTCTCAGGTGGTGATCGAGGCTGTACTGGAGGACATGGAAGTCAAGAATACCTTGTGGAAAGAGGTTGAAGCGCAGGTCGGGAAAGATGCTTTGCTTCTGAGTAATACATCTTCTCTGTCGGTGAGTGATATGCAGAAAGCGGTGAAGCATCCCGGACGCATGGCGGGAATGCACTTCTTCAATCCCGCACCGAAGATGCCTCTGGTGGAGGTGGTAGCTGGATCAAAAACCACTAAAAAGACGCTGGAAACCGTTGCCGCGCTTGCAGCCGGATGGGGAAAGTATCCGGTCATCGTAGCCGACAAACCGGGGTTTCTGGTGAACCGCTGTCTGATGCCTTATATGGCGGCAGCACTTCATCTGCTGGAAACAGGGCAGAAACCGGAGCATGTGGACGGTGCGCTCAAACATTTCGGCATGCCCATGGGTGCAATTGAACTGGCAGATCGTGTGGGGTTGGATATCTGCCGTCATGTGGGTGACCATCTTTCAAGTGCTCTTGGTGCGCATCAGGCTATGCCGGACTGGTTTGCAACCATGGTGGATGATGGCTTGCTGGGAGAAAAATCCGGTTCCGGGTTCTTTACGTACGTCAAAGGCAAACGTGATAGCCTGAACCCTAAACTCGACCGCTATGTAAAGGTCGCCGTGGATTCCCGGCAGGAAGGCACAGCTGCTGATCCGGGTGGTGAGACGCAGGATATGGAAGATGCTGCCATCGTCGATGCCTGTCTGCTGCCCATGTTGGCCGAGGCGCTGGCCTGCCTGCATGAAAAAGTGGTTGATGATCCGGAACACCTCGATGCGGCGATGATTTTCGGTATCGGATTTCCACCATTTCGCGGTGGCTTGCTGCATTATTTTGCCACACAGGATATGGAGGATTTGCAAGGCCGCATGACGGCACTTGGACTCAAACCGGAAGGCGGTATCAAGGTATTGGAGGCATTGGCGCATGACTGATTACTCTGAAGCAAACGACGCTGAAACAAACGGTTCCGAGGGGAACTGTCCCGGGGGAGGTCTGGTGCGGGAGGCCGGTTGCCTTTCCGATTTGCTGCTTGAATCCCCGGATGCGTGGGCGGGTTCGCTCATGCTGGGACGTCGCGAGAATGATGCATGGCATTGGCTGACACGTGCTGAAGTTCAGCAAAAGGTCCGGCGTGTAGCGAACTGGTTATATTCAACCGGTGTGCGACCGGGTGATCGGGTAGGGCTTCTGGGGCACAACAGTCCCGAGTGGTGTATCGCGGATTTCGCTATTTTGAGAATTGGTGCGGTGACCGTACCTTCATACTTCACCGATCCTCCCGAGGCGGTGCAATATGTGTTCGAAGATGCAGGCTGCAAGCTGATTCTGGTGGAACCGGGTGAACAACAGGCCAAACTGGATGCGTCCAAAGCCCCTGTGTTCACATTCAAAGACGGTACGTCCGGCGGCGTGGAGAGAATTACGCTGGATGGCATTAGCAGGGATACTTCATTCGATGGTGAAGTCGATGTGGAGAAACCGGGACGAGAAGATGTGGCGACGCTGATCTACACGTCGGGAACCACGGGTAATCCCAAAGGCGTGATGCTTACACACGGCAATCTGCTGTCCGATGTGACTGCCGAACTGGCTGTAATACCGGTTTTTCCAGATGATACGTTTTTGTCCTTCCTGCCTCTTTCACATGCCTTTGAACGAAATGTGGGTCAGTTCCTTCCGGTCGCCTGCGGCACGCGCATTGCCTATGCCGAGGATATCACCACGTTGATGCGTGATATTCCCGAAGTGAATCCGACGGTGATGATTTCCGTACCACGGTTGTATGAGAAAATCTATGCCGGTGTGCATGAGAAGTTGTCGCATGCGCCAGCCATCAAACGTAAATTGTTCGACAAGGCACAGGCGTTGGGTGCGGAAAATTTTGAATTAAAGCAGCAGGGAAGCGGTCTTTCCGGCGGCAAGGCTGTCGTCTTCAAGGTGCTTGACCATATCGTACACGGGAAACTGCGCACAAAGCTTGGCGGCAGATTGCGCCTGTTTATTTCCGGTGGTGCAGCCCTGCATCCGGACATCGCACGATTCCTGCTGGCTGCTGGCATTACGGTCTGCCCCGGCTATGGCCTTTCCGAAACATCGCCTGTAATCACTGTAAATCCGGAACGGAAAATTAAGCCGGAAACTGTCGGTCCGGCGCTGCCGAGTGTGGAATTGAAGGTGTGTGAGGATGGTGAGTTACTGGCACGTGGCCCCATGATTATGCAGGGCTACTGGAACAAACCGGATGAGACTGCGGCAGTGCTGGATAAGGATGGCTGGCTACATACGGGAGATCTGGTCGAAATGGATGCGGATGGCTATGTGCGCATCGTGGATCGCAAGAAGGAATTGATGGTGCTATCCAACGGCGAGAATGTGCCGCCTGCCCGGGTGGAAAAGCGCCTGGCCATTGATGCGTGCGTGTTGCAGGCGATGGTGGTGGGCGATCAACGCCCCAACCTTACGGCGCTGGTCGTGCCGGATGCCGCGCAACTGGGTGCTGTATGGAGCCGCGAACGAAAGCGTCAACTGCCGGAAGACTGGCGGGAGAACGCCGATGTGCATCAGTGGTTGCTGGAACGCATGCATCGGCAATGTCATGAGTTACCCAGCTTCATGCAGGTGAAGGATTTCGTCTTTGTGGATGAGGAGTGGACACAGGCCGAAGGGATGCTGACGCCCACGCTCAAGTTCAAGCGGCGCAAGGTTATGG
>CAZEMN010000060.1:0-5085 GCA_964513335.1 uncultured Zetaproteobacteria bacterium
ATGGGTGGTATGGATTCGCGGGAACGCCTCAGCCTGAGGATGCCAAGGCATCTGGATGATTCCGAAAAGTTCCTGTGGTGGGATTTTGAGCAGGCGCTGATCGTTGTCGCCATCATCGGATTTTCCATCGTGGTCAACATGATCGCCATGGGCATCGTGTTCGGCGTCGTGGCGGGTATCGCTCTTGGCCGCATCAAGTCGGGCCGCTCCCGTGGATACCTGGTGCATACCGCGTACTGGTATTTACCCATGGACCTGGGGATGAAACGAACGCCGCCATCGCACGTGGCGCGGTTTGTCGGATGAAGCGGGATACGTTGTCCGGTGGTATCGCCCGGCTTTCCAGCGAGGTGCGCTTTCTGCGTGCAAGCCTGCTCTCCGCCGCTGTCATTACCCTGCTCATGCTGATTCACATGCTGACGGCGGATACGAATATCAGGCTGGATGTCGCGGCTCCGCCAGCGATCACAAAGGACTTCTGGATCAGTACGAACGGCTTCGGCCCTGCGTACCTGGAGCAGATGGGAACATTCATCGCTTACATGGTGCTCAATGCCACGCCCGCCAGCCTGAAGTTCCAGGGCGATCAGCTAAAGCCGTACATGGCCCCGGAGGCCTACGGGAAACTTCAGGCTGATCTGGAGTCCAGGCAGTCGCGTTTTGAGCGCTACCAGATGTCCACACTGTTCTATCCGAATCAAATCTATCTATCGAAAAGTCATTGCCGCATCCAGATCGAAGGTGAGTTGAAGACATTCATCGGCGGCAAGCTGGGATCGTCGAAAATGAGAAAGCTGAATATCGGCTGTAAAAATGTGAACGGGAGGTTCTATGTCACGAGCATTTCGCTTATTGGTGATCATGATCATGACGGCAGCTCCGGTTAGCGCATGGGCTGTTCAGATTCTGGATGCAGGCGAGGACGTGTCTCTGGCTGCGCGTATTTCCAACCATGATCCGAACCGAATTCGCATTGCCGGTGGTTTCATCAGTATGGCGGTTGGTCCGCAGAACGGACGCATTGCCATCGAAACAAACGACAAGCAGGGACAGATATTCGTGCGCATGAATGAGAATGCGCCGGGCAGGAACAAGGCGTTCACCCTGTTCCTCACCGACGCCAAGGGTCGCGATTACACCCTGCTGTTAAAGCCCGCAAACATATCCGGCGAGAGCCTGATCATCCGTCCCCGCCCGGATCGCATGGCGGTGAGGCGTCCCGTGGGCGTCGAATGGCGGGAAGCGAGACTCAAGCGTCTGGTTCGCGCCATGGCCATGGATGACGTTCCGCGCCGTTGCGAACTTTCCGAGAAAAGTCACAGCGTACCGCTTTGGAGAGGGGCGGATTTCAGCATGGAACGATCCATGCAATGCGGCGATTTCTCCGTTGAGCGCTACCGGCTCAGCAATACCAGTGATAAGGAAATTCGCCTGGCCGAGCAGGAACTCTACGGCGATGGCATAGCCGCCGTATCGGTCGAGCGCATGCGATTGAATCCTGCGGGCGTCATCAGCCTGGATCCCGGCCAGTCCACGATGGTGATCATCGTCAGGGAATCCCGTCATGACTGATCTGCCGCCATCAAACCTGCCGGAAGCAAATCAACTACCGGCATCATGGCGGGAGCGGCTCGCGGGGTTATTCAAAGGCCGCCGGATGATGCAGTGGCTGCTGGCTACCGGCATCGTCCTGGTGTTGCTGGCACTCGCGGCGGTCAGTGTCAGCTTGAGTGAGCACACGCAGCATACGGCGGATATGCGCCCGGTCGATTCGCCGGGCGATATCGAGATGCATTCAATCACAGCGCCCGGCGCGGGCGTATCGGACAAGGATGTCTGGATTACCAAATCCGAATCGAAGCTCCAGAACATGGCAACCGAACTGCGTGACCTGAAACAGACGATGCAAAAGCTGCAAAATAAAAACAATCAGGAGCAGGTAAACACGCACGCGTCCGCAGGGGAACCGGATAATCCTTACGCATCGCTTCCCGCCCTGCCGCCGCAGCCGGTGAACGCCCCCGCCGTTATTCCCCGCATGGGGCCGGTGAGCGCCATGCCCCAGGGCACATCCATCACTCCCATCTCGCAACCTGTGCAAACCATTCCACATCCGGCCATGCAAGCGGGGCAGCCCGGGCAGCAGGCCGCGCCTTCCGGCGGCATGCTGGTGGTGCATATGACACCGCCACAAGATGTGTTGCCAAAGGGAAAAACGGACAAAAGCGCATGGCTGGCCGTCAGTTTCACACCAGCCCGATTGTTGAACGGGCTGGACGCCGCCACAGGCGGTTCCGCCCAGCAAAATCCGCAACCGGTGCTGATGACTGTGACGGACATGACGCAGATGCCCAACCGGTACCGGGAGGATTTCAGGGAGTGCTTCATCACGGCTGCTGGCTACGGTGACATATCGAGCGAACGCGCCTACCTCCGCCTGGAGAAGCTCTCATGCATTGATGACGACGGCCATGCCATTGAGGAAGCGATTGACGGTTATGTGACTGGTGAGGACGGCAAGGTCGGCATGCGTGGGCACCTGGTCAGCAAGCAGGGGCAGGTGTTGGCCAAGGCGCTGCTGGCAGGCATCGCATCGGGTATTGGCGACGCCTTCACGCAATCGGTCAGCACGCAATCCATCTCCCCATTGGGAGCCACGACCACCATCCCGCCCGGGGCCGCCGCCCGTGCAGGCGTGTATTCGGGCGTCGGTAAGGCGCTCAACAAACTGGCTGATTTCTATATTCAGCAGGCGGACAAACTGTATCCGGTGATTGAGGTGGATTCCGGACGCAGCGTGGATGTCATCATCAACAAGGGTGTGCGCCTGAGCCAGTGGAATAAAAAGGAGGAATGACCATGAATGAAACAGAACAGAAGAAAGCGGTATGGATGAAACGGGCGGCGCTGGCCGCCGTCACGCTCAGCATCATCGCCATAGCAGCCGTGACAGCTTACGCCGGTGAATGCGGTACATGCAGTCAGGTAAAGAAGAACGTACAGGCAGTCCTGCCCGCCACAAGGATCGGAGAAGTCCGGCCCGCGCCCGGCATGAAGGGCATGTTTGAAATCCGGATGGGAAAAACCATTGCCTACACCGACAAGGAGGGCCGCTTGTTCATCGTCGGACATATGTACGACCCGGCGCACAATCGCGACCTGACCGCCGAGCGCCTGGCGGACATCAACCGGATCAAATGGAAGGACCTGCCACTTCGTGACGCCATTGTCTCGGGACCCAAGACCGGCATGAAGCTGGCCGTTTTTACCGATCCAGAGTGCCCGTACTGCAAGCAGTTGGAAACGATGCTCAAACAGACACCCGGCCTCAGGGTTTACACCTTCCTGTTTCCCCTGGAATCCATCCATCCGGATGCCCGCGCCAAGGCGGAATCCATCTGGTGCGCCAGGGATCGGCATAAGGCTTTGCTAAGCGTCATGCTGGACGGCAAGACCTTGAAATCCGGAACGTGTGATACGCCCATCAACCGCAATATCCAGTTGGCGCAAAAACTCGGTATCAACGGTACGCCGGGGCTGGTCTCCGGGGCTGGCCGGATCATGGCCGGTCTGCCGCAATCCAGGGCCGTGCTGCTATCGTGGCTAAAGCGAAAATGAATATGGCGCGCGTTCTTGCGCTTATGCCCATGGCGGCACTGATCATGACTGGCTGCGCGCCGAAGTTTTCCTGCTCGGAAGATATGAAAGGGCCGGGATGCGCTTCGGTATCCCAGGTGTACGCCAGAACGCATCAAGACAAGCCTGTACAGGAAGCGGCTCATTCGGCAGCCGTTTTGCCGCAAACCATCAAACCGGGCGATCCGCTTCGTCAGACGGGACGAGTGCTGCGCGTATGGATCGCGCCATGGGTGGATGCGGACGGCGATTATCACGATCAATCCTATGTCTACCTGGTGCTGGATCATGGCCGCTGGTTCATCGACAAGGCAAGAAAGAAGATTCAAAGGCGTTATGCGCCGCACGTGACGCCACCGGCCAAGCCTGCTTCCGTGGAGCAAAGCACTTCAGGTGAACCAGCGCCCGATGCTTCCCGGGTGCTCAAATGATTCGGGCGCTGCGCAGGCTGATCGAGCCCGACGCGCTGGATCCCGCGTCAAGGAGGGCTCCCAGGTTCTCCGCTCACCTGCCGTACCTGGGCGGCGATCCGGCGGACTGCGCCTACCAGAACGAGAACTCGCACGGCTTCGTGCTGGAGTGCATGCCGCAAACCGGAGCGGACATGGAGATGTCGCGCATCCTGATGGGCCTGTTAACCCTTGGCTGGCCGCCCGAGACGGGAATCCAGATTCACATGTACGCATCCCCGAACATCCGGTCGCTGCTGTCCCGCTGGGCGGCAAGCCGACGGGGGGAGGAAACGGATGGGCAACGCTCAGGCGGCATCTACCGGATACTGGCCCGCCGCCGCGTGGAATACCTGCTTTCCGGAACGCGCACATCCCTGTTTAACAACGCGCCGTATCTTATCCGGGACTTCCGGGTATTCGTGTCCGTAACCCTGCCGGGCCGGATGAATGAAGAGAGGAGAAGCCGCCTTATCCAGCTTCGCCGGGGCGCGAAGGCCGCTCTCGCCGGGGCGCACCTGCCGGCATGGGACATGAATCCCGGTGCGCTCATTACGTGGCTGGCCGAAATGCTGAACCAGGAGGACTATGACCGGGACATCGCTTATGACACCGGCAAACTGATCCGCAACCAGGTTCTGAACTTTGATACAACGCTGGATGTCGAAGCGAACCATATCCTGATCAATGGCCGGACTGAGGCGCGGATGATGTCGGTCAAGAATTATCCGGAGGAGTTCCCGCTGTGGGGCATGGCGGGGCTCATCGGCGACATGTTCCAGGGCAATCTCCAGTACCCGTGCCCGTTCCTGTTCACGCTGGGTATTCATCTTCCCGATCTGGAATCGGCCAAGGCGGGAGCACAGATGAAGGCGGCGCGGGCCACGCATGACGCCGACACGCCGATGGCGAAGTTCCTGCCGGATTTCGCGCTCAGGAAGCGGGACTGGGATGTCGTGATGCACGCTTTATGCGAAGGACACAGCATGGTAAAGCTGTA
>CAZEMN010000060.1:5185-10113 GCA_964513335.1 uncultured Zetaproteobacteria bacterium
ACTGGGATGTCGTGATGCACGCTTTATGCGAAGGACACAGCATGGTAAAGCTGTATCACCAGTTGGTGCTGTTCGCGCCCAAGGGCCGGGGCGTGCAGGCGGAACAGGCCGCGCGCGCCGTGTTGAGAGCAAAGAACTGGGAGGCGTGCTCCGACCGTTTCATGCAGACGCAGGGACTGCTCTGTGCGCTGCCGATGACGCTGTCAAAAGACATGTGGTCTGACATCAAGCGCATGGAGCGCTTTTCAACCAAGACGACCGGTAACGCAATGCACATGGCACCGCTATTGGCCGACTGGAAGGGAACTGGCACGCCGACCCTGATGCTGTATTCACGACGAGGGCAGGTGATGCACTTCGACCTGTTCGATAACAAGGAGGGCAATTACAACGTGGCCATCGCCGCAGCCAGCGGTTCCGGCAAGTCGTTCCTGCTCAATGAAATTACGCTTTCCTACCTCGGCATCGGCGGTCGCGTGTGGATTGTCGATGTGGGCCGTTCCTACGAGAAGCTCTGCCGCCTGCTTGACGGCGAGTTCATCGAGTTCTCGCCGGAGGCCAACATTTGCATCAACCCCTTCACACACGTGCGTGATCTGGATGAGGAAATGGCATTGCTCAAACCGCTGCTCGCCCGCATGGCCGCCGCATCCCGCGAAACGGACGACCTGGAAAACTCGATGCTGGAAGATGCCATCCGTCAGGCATGGGATGCCAAGGGCAACGTCATGACCGTAACCGATGTGGCGGCATGTCTGGACAGCCAGGAAGACAACCGTGCAAAGGATCTGGCCCGCATGCTGCTGCCCTACACGGCGCATGGCATGTATGCCCGCTATTTTACGGGACGCAACACGCTGAACTTCGATAATAACTTTGTTGTGCTGGAACTGGAAGAGCTAAAGGCCAGGAAGGACTTGCAGGCCGTAGTGCTGATGATCGTCATGTATCAAATCCAGCAGGCCATGTACCTGGGCGAACGGGGCCAGCGCAAGATATGCATCATTGACGAGGCCTGGGATCTGATGAGCGGCGCGGGTGAGTTTATCGAAACCGGCTATCGCCGCGTGCGCAAGTACGGTGGGGCCTTCATCACCGCGACGCAATCCATCGGCGACTACTACAAGTACGACGCCTCGCTCGCCGCCTTCGAGAATTCCGACTGGCTTCTCCTGCTCCGCCAGAAGAAGGAGAGCATCGAGCAGTTGACCGAGTCCGGCAGGCTCAAGGTGGACGATGCCATGAAGCGATCCCTGATGAGCCTGAAAACCTCGCATGGGGAGTTCTCCGAGGTCTATGTTTATTCAGCCTGCGGCTCCGGCATCGGACGCCTGATCGTGGGGCCATTCTCCACGCTGCTGTATTCAAGCAAGGCCGAGGATTTCGCCCGCATCAAGGCATTGACCAGCCAGGGCATGAACGTCGCTGACGCAGTGGAGCATGTGCTCAAAGAGCGTCATACAGGCCAGCGGAATGAACACGGATCGTGAGCTGCCCTGCGTGCAGGGCTTCTGTGGCATGACTTGTGTGCAAAGGGTAGCGCCAGGCCTGATGCTGTTGCTTTCCCTTGCTGGTCTGGGTCTGGTGTCCGTATCCATCTGGCATCAAATGCGCCAGCCCGTCATCGTAACGGTTGATCTCATCGGTCTGGCCGACGACGCAAGAACCCGCCTCCATGACAAGGAAAAAATGGCACTGTTCGCGCAAAACCTGCAACGGGAACTGGCGCGCATATCCCATGATGAGCACCTGGTTATTCTACCCGGGCGGGTCGTGGCGTCCGGCGCGCCGGACATTACGGCAAGGCTGCGCCGGAGGCTGTTGCCGTGATCGGCATCGCGCTTGGTTTCATGGATCGCATCCGGCCATCCGACTGCGTCATGCGATGGATGACATGGTTGCTGTATGGCATGGGCATGATTGCATTCACCGCCGTTGTTGCCCGCCCGTTCTTCACGGTCGGAATTAACCTGGATCACTCCCTGCCGGGTCATGTATTCCTGATCCACAAGGGAGAAATGCCCGCGAAAGGGAAGTTCGTGGGCTTCCGCTTCCAGGGCTTCCCGCCGTATTTTCCGCAGGGCGCTATCTTTGTGAAGATCCTGGCGGGCGTGCCGGGCGACGTGGTGCGCGTGGTGGATGATGGGTGCATCAAGTATCGGGTGAACAGGATCGTCATCGGTTGTGCCAAACCCAGGACTCGCGACGGAAAGACGCTGTTACTCGGCCCGGTCGGAGAAATACCCAGGGGAAGGTACGCCGTACGCGGCACGCATCCGGATAGCCTGGATTCGCGTTACGCGGCGGTGGGATGGATCAGGCGGGGCCAGATTATCGGTCGTGCGTATAGGTTGTTCTGATGCGCGATCAATTCATCCAGGCCGGGATCAGGGGATGTCTTATGCGCGGCGTAAGCATGCGCACCGCCTATGTATTCCTGGCGCTGGTAATGGCTGTTCCATCCATCATCCTCGCTGCCGCTGAACATGGAAGAACCGATCTTGGCGTGATCGGCCCCGTGTATAAAATCAGGGAACAGGATTTTCTTGAGTACATCAGGAATAAACTTGCCACCATGCAACGCTCCGGCGAACTGCACCAGATGCAACAGCAGGAACTTGAGCAGGCCAGAAAACGCATCGAGCGCCCTGCGCCCGTGCCCGGCATGACGCGGACGGTGAAACCGCATGTGTTCTATATCGATCCCTCGCTTTCGGTGGAGCATGCTATCCGTGATGCTGAAGGCCGCATCATCGCCATGCCCGGCACAAAAGTGAACCCGTTCGACTACCTGACGATGAGCAAGCATCTGCTATTCATCGATGGTGACGATGCGGATCAGGTGAAGTGGGCGGTGGCCATGGATAAACGCTATGGCGGCCATGTCAAAACGATCCTTGTGAGCGGCTCCCCGATTGAACTGATGAAGCGCTGGAAACGGCGCGTGTATTTCGACCAGCATGGCATTCTAAGCCAAAGGCTCCACATTCGGCATGTGCCCGCCATTGTCAGCCAGGACAAAAAGCGGCTCCGGGTGGCGGAGGTGCTACCGCGAAAACCTGCCGTCAAGTAAGCAGGGGTTTTCAGTCAGGCGGCACGGTGATGTTCAAGCCAATCCTTGAGCACTTCGTCAACCCGGGTTTGCCAGCCCTTGCCGGTTGCCCTGAAAGCATCTACAACGTCAGGCGAAAGGCGGATGGTAATGCGCTTCTTGGTGATAGCCTTCCTGGGTCGCCCCCTGCGAATCAAGCGTAGCCCTTCAGCCTCAAGAGGGGCTGCGTCGGGATCTGATGCCACAGCCTTGGCGATGGCCTCATCATCAATCTTGTCAAAAGCATTCCAATCAGTCTTGTCTTTCTTAGCCATAGCTGTTCACCTCTCTGTTGTTGGCCTTGCGCATGCTGATAATACGCTTCTTTCCGGATCGTTCCGTGTATACAACGGCAACGAGCCTCGCCTTGATATAGCCGAATGCGACAAAACGCGGTTCGCCGTAATCCTGTCTCTCATCTACGAAAACCGTAGCGGTGGACCAATCGAAATCATGAATAGCCTCAAAATCAATGCCGTGCTTTTTGATATTGGCGGCGCGTTTTGTTTTGTCCCATTCATACATAGATTTATTGTATGTACATAAAATAGAATGTCAACCCGGCAGCTTTGCTAACTTTTACGCCCTGCGGTAAATAAGTTCAAAAAATCCAGCTTGTGCTTTTTGAAACCTGCAACTTGATTCGGCAGGTTTTCTGCGTCTGCGGGTATGGGGCGGTAACGTGCATCGCATGAAGAAAATGGCGTTCCTGCTGTTGACGGTTTGCCTACTGGCAATGCCTTTGATCGAGGCCGACGCCGCCTGCGCCGGAAAGTTCATCAATCCCGTAACGGACATCAACTGGAAGGCCATGTTTCCGCTCACCATTGCCGGTATCAAGGTGTCTCTCGGCGGTCTTCCGGACACGCCGGGCGGAGGCGGTCTGCCCATATGCTTCTGCCCCATCCCCTCGCCGCCGTTTGTCCGGATCGGGCTACCCATAGGTTTCTGGGAGCCCACGCGCCTGGCCGAAGTGGTCAGAGAACCGATGTGTTTTCCTTCCCTGGGAGGATTGAGCCTGGGCGGAGCGTTGGGTTTTGTGATGCCGCATGGTGCGCGCAAGGCCGACAAGGATGGCGGAAAGGCGTCGTTTTACCACGTGCACTGGATGGCCAATCCGATGCTGTTTATCATGAATATCATTACGGATGTCGCGTGCCTGCAGAAGGAATCGTTCGATATCCTCTATGTCACCGAGCTGGATCCTTTATGGTCCGATGATGAGCTATCCGTAATCCTCAATCCGGAGGCATTGCTGTTTGGCAATCCAATTGCTCAGGCGGCATGCGCGGCGGATTGCGCCGCTGCCACCATCGGTCTGCCGCTGGACCCGCTGTTCTGGTGCGCGGGGTGCCAGGGCGGACTGTACCCGTTCACGGGTACGGTGACGGATCATGTCGGCGGTGTCATGGCGTCCGTTCTGCTCGTGGAACGCTTCCAAGCCAAGATGCACCGGGAAGGCCTGGCCGTAAACAGCAGCTCCAAGGCCAGCCAGTGCGTTCCATTTCCTGATTTCATCATTAAGAAAAGCCAGTACCGCATCCAGATGGTCAGGCCCATCCGGCAAACGAAGATTCCGGCTCTGCCGTTCGGGCGTACGGAGGCCATCATCGCTCCCGGCAAGGAATTCCCCGTCAAGGGTGAAGACTTCGTCTACCAGATATGGCGCAAGAGAGGCTGTTGTGCGCTGTAGTCTGCTATTGCTGGCATTGGCGCTACCGGCCATGGCGTGGGCTACGGACGCGCTACTGCCCTTTCCTGATAACGCCACCCTGAACAAGCAGCATGTTTCGCGGCTGCACCTCCCCTCCGGTGCGGCCGCATCCAAAGCAGCCAG
>CAZEMN010000061.1:0-1972 GCA_964513335.1 uncultured Zetaproteobacteria bacterium
TGTCCCCTTTTTACTCCCGGCGCTACTTCCTGCAGGGGACGTTGCTGGGCATGGCATCATTGACACTGCCCGGAATAGCGACTGCCATGGCCGCAAGGCCTACCTCAATCGTTCCGCTTGTCTCGAAAGCCGAACTGGCCGCTCAACTCAGAGCTGAATTCAACTTACCCGATACAGCCATTCACCCGATTCTGGCCAAGGCAGTGTTTACACCCAGTGTGATCGAACGCATGCAGCGCCCCTACGAAGCAAGGCCTTACGCGCAATATCGCCCGCTTTTTGTCAATAAACGCCTTTCCGACCTGGGTGAAAACTATATTTCCAAGCACAAAGATATTTTTGTGGAAACCAGAAAACAATACGGGGTACAACCGGAGATTATCGCCGCCATTCTCGGCATGGAAACCCATTACGGCAGAAGCAGCGGACGGGACAGGGTGCTCGACGCACTATATACGCTCTCAACGGGTTATCCCAAACGTGCGGACTTTTTCCGCAAGGAACTGGGGAATTTTATCCTCCTGTGTCAGGAGGAGCATTTGCAACCGGACAAGGTTATCGGGTCGTATGCCGGCGCGTTCGGGACCACCCAGTTTATTCCTTCTTCCTACCGCGCTTACGCCGTGGATGCCGATGGCGACGGTAAACGTGATGTCTGGAATTCCACGACCGACACGATCAACAGTGTCGGCAATTATTTCCATCTGCACGGTTGGGATGCAAACCGTCCTGTGGCGCAATGGATGCCACGGCTGCCTCAAACAACATCACTGGAATACCTTAGAAAATCCGGCATGCATGACTGGAAAGAACTGAAGGATATCCGCAAAGATTTACCTGCCTTGCCTTCCGACTGGAAAGACGATGACCGCGTTTCCCTGATTGAAATGGACACGAAAACAGGACGGCGAACAGCGTTGATTCATTATAATTTCTACGTTATTACGCGTTGGAACCGATCGTATAATTACGCCATGGCCGTCACCGAACTGGCTGGCATGCTGGGTTGCAAGCTCTGCAAACCGGGCGTATGAGCCATTTTTTCCTTTTTGCTGCCAGCCTCATGCTACTGGTAGCCTGTAGCACAAGCCATGTAAGTTATTCGCCGTTACCCGGTGTAACTCTTTCTACCCCGATTCCTTTGTCCTCGGGACGGCACGCACCGCTTGCAAACGGCAAGGGTGGCCATTACAAAACCGGCAAACCTTATCGGGTGGGCGGCCGCACCTATTATCCCCTGTCCACGGCCAGCGGCTATGACCAAACCGGCATTGCCTCATGGTATGGACGTGATTTCCACGGCAAACCCACGGCCAACGGCGAACGTTATGACATGCATGCACTATCCGCCGCGCATAAAACCCTGCCGCTGCCTTCACTGATGCGCGTCACCAATCTGGAAAATGGCCGATCGGTAGTGGTGCGCGTCAACGACCGTGGCCCTTTCGTCAAAAGCAGGCTGATTGACCTCTCCTATGCTGCCGCCAACGTCCTCGGTTATACCGGACAGGGCACCGCCCGCGTACGGGTACAATCGTTGGACACTGCATCTCCATCCGTGCCGCCCCGACCCACCCGGACAGTTGTCAAACACACGCCATCTCCATCATCCGCAACTGTGCATCCGCTTCCCAAACAACCGGCGCCACCGATTGCAGGTATGTATGTACAACTGGGCGCTTTTGCCCGGCCTGACAATGCATCCAAACTCAAAACATCATTATCAGCGCAATATCCATCCATTCGGGTTCAACCCTTCATGCGTTCCATGCAAACCCTCTACCGGGTGCGTATCGGCCCATTCTCTGATGTGCAAGCCATCGAACACACCGTGTTATCACTGCAACAACAGGGCTATGGCAATGCCGTGGTGGTCATTGAATAATCATCTCAGGCCAGAGTCTGTTAACACTAACATGAAACGCCGCCGCATTACCGCCTTCGGCTCATCCCGCTTGCCGGAAAGCGATCC
>CAZEMN010000061.1:2072-10098 GCA_964513335.1 uncultured Zetaproteobacteria bacterium
AAGCTGGCGGATGGTATGGGTGTATCGGTTGCCGCATTTTTTCTTGATACCGGCGAACGAAGTGATATGGAAATTTTTTCGCTTGAGGATCGCCCAGGCATATCCTTACATGGCGGCAGTCACTTGACTCTGCTGGCAGCACAATGGCGGACATCCAGCTTTGAACCTATTCTGGTGCAGCTTGAAGCCGGCGGCGAACTCTCCGATCAACCCTTCGGTATTGGCGGAGAAACAAAATATGTGTGGATTCGGCGGGGTCGAGCTGTACTGGAATATGATGGCGAAGCGTACACCCTCAATGAGACGCAATCTGTTTACTATGATCCGCGCAAACCGCATAACTGGCGCAATATTTTCGATGAGCCATGTGAACTATTGATGGTACATAGCCGGTGACCTCCGCAGTGGCGCTGAATTTAGCACTTGGGGCGCTTGCTGTTTCTCTGTTTGCTGCAGCCACAGCAGTGCTGCTGGCGAACAAAAATAATGTCGCACGGTTCGCTGTTTTCGGCCTGCTGACCGTTTCTGCTGCATTATCCATTATTGCCGGGATTGCCGGACTGTTAACGCATGCTTCGGTCGCGTTGACATTGCCGGTTGGCCTGCCCTGGTTGCCGATGCATGTGCGTCTGGATGCCTTGGGTGCGTTTTTTCTGTTAACCATTGGCGCGCTGTTGATCGCTGTATCCCTCTATTCCATCGGCTATGTCAAAGAATATACCGGGCGTAAAGGTTTCGCTTCACTGGGCATATTCATGGGACTGTTTGTGGCAGGCATGCAGGGCATTGTACTGGCCGATGATGCCTTTACATTCATGCTGTTCTGGGAATTGATGAGCGTATCATCTTATTTCTTTGTTACGTTCGAGCATGAACATGAAGAAAATCGCAAAGCAGGTTATGTCTATCTGATTATGGCGCATGTCAGCGGTCTGCTGATCCTGGGTAGTTATGCCACGCTTTATGCCAGTGCCGGGAGTTTTGAGTTTTCCGCCATGCGCGAGGCTGTACTCACGCCTTTCTGGGCGTCAGTGGGATTCCTGCTGGCTGCATTCGGTTTTGGCATGAAAGCAGGCGTGGTACCGATGCATGTGTGGTTGCCCGAAGCGCACCCGGTCGCGCCAAGCAATGCTTCCTCGCTGATGAGCGGCATCATGATCAAGGTTGCCATTTTCGGCTTTATTCGCGTGGTCTGGGATTTGATTGGGATTGGTGATTTCCAATGGTGGTGGGGCACGCTGATTTTGCTGGCCGGTTCTTCATCGGCTGTGACCGGCGTGCTGCTGGCGCTCCAACAACATGATTTAAAGCGATTGCTGGCCTATCACTCGGTGGAAAATATCGGCATTATCCTGATTGGTCTGGGTTTGGGCATGATTTTCGCCTATTACGGGCATCCGGTTCTAGCGGCTCTGGGCCTTATTGCCGGTCTATATCACACCATCAACCATGCCCTGTTCAAGGGGCTGCTGTTCATGGGTGCAGGCGCGGTTTTGAATGCCACAGGTACGCGCAATATGGAGGAAATGGGTGGGCTGATTCACCGCATGCCGGTCACTGCCGTGGTTTTTCTTGTCGCTTGCATTTCCATTTCCGCATTGCCGCCCTTCAATGGTTTTGTGTCGGAATGGCTGACATTCCAGACGGCTCTGCTTGCACCGCAACTGGAAGGTTCGTTGATTCCCATGCTGATTCCATTCTCCGCCGCCATGCTAGCGTTGGCGGGCGCTTTGGCCGCCACCTGTTTTGTCAAAGTATATGGCATCGTATTTCTGGGGCAGCCGCGAAGCGCACCCGCTGCCGATGCACACGAGATTGACGGCTGGATGAAGCTGGGCATGGCGATTCCGGCGGTGCTGTGCCTGTTGCTCGGCATCCTACCCACCGTATTTATTCCCTTGATTGATGCTGTGCCTCAATTACTAATCCATGCCTCGTTGACGGCCAGCGTGCATGCACATGGGTGGCTGTGGTTGACCCCGATTTCCGAGGAACGGGCATCCTATTCCGCACCGATTGCATTCTTCGGCATGCTGGTGTTGGGCAGTCTGATTTATTGGCTACTGCATCCCAGAAGACAGGCGGTTCGCCGCACACCTTTCTGGAGTTGTGGTAATCCACATGTGAACACGCGCATGCAATATACCGCGACCAGCTTTGCGCAACCGCTCAGGCGTATTTTTTCCGGTATTTATCAGCCAGTCGAACACGTCGAAATTGATCGGCCGGATCACAAACTGCTGACGCGTAGCATTCGTTATGAGGTGCATGTGCAGGACATGTCCTGGCGATTTATTTACCGGCCTTTGCTGGCTTTGTCCGAACGAATGAGCGATTGGGTTGCCAAACAGCACCAGCGGAACGTACACGCCTATCTGGCATATATGTTTGTCACCGTACTAATCCTGCTGGGATTCCTGCTATGACACGTCACAACTTGGCTACCCCGGCTTTTGCTCCATGGCGGCGTTGCTGCGATGCTCAAATTCTCACATATAAACAGATATGCTCCGATTCTGCGCTTCTCGCGTCTTGCCATGAAGCAAAATTCAGGGCATCTAAGCCGTGACGATTTTTTTAGTGAATCTCGCTCAGATATTACTGATGATTCTGGCCGCTCCGATGGCGGTCGGGATCGTTAAAAAGATGAAGGCCCGGCTGCAAAACAGGCAGGGAGCGGGCATCTTCCAGCCCTACCGGGATCTGTCCAAACTGTTTGGCAAGGAAATGGTGCTGGCGGAACATGCATCGTGGATATTCCGCGCCGCGCCTTACATTGTGTTCACCTCAACGGTGCTGGCTGCCAGCGTCGTGCCGGTCATTGTAGTAGATAGCCCGTTTTCCTGGACTGCCGATGTCATTGCGCTGGCCGGATTTCTTGCCATCGGCACGTTCTTCACTGCCCTGGCGGGCATGGATGCAGGCACTGCATTCGGCGGCATGGGGGCCAGCCGGGAAATGACCTTCGCCGCACTGGCAGAGCCCGCCTTGCTGATGAGTATTTTCGTATTATCGGTTTCCGCGCAAAGCACCAATCTGTCGGTAATGATCCACCATATTCTGGATGCAGGATTGCTGTTAAAACCTTCTATTGCTTTTGCCCTGATCGCCATGCTGATGGTAGCCATCGTCGAAAACGGGCGCATCCCGGTGGATAATCCGGGCACGCATCTGGAAGTGACCATGATTCACGAGGCCATGCTGCTGGAATATTCCGGACGCCATCTGGCACTGATTGAATGGGCCACACAGATCAAGCTGGTGTTGTTCGCCACACTTATTTTCGATTTATTTTTCCCATGGGGCATCAGTGATGCCGTCGCTGTTTCCGCATTATTGGTTGCACTGGGCCTGTGGATAGTCAAACTCATCATGTTTTTCATCCTTCTGGTCATCATGGAAACAGGACTTGCCAAAATGCGCCTGTTTGAAGTACCACAATTTTTGAGTACGGCATTCTTTCTCGCCCTGCTCGGCATGTTCATGCACTATATTCTGGAAGTGGGCGCAGGGTGAGTCAGACGCTGTTGCAACAGATTATCACCATGGGCGCAGCCCTAATGCTGCTGATTTCTTTTGCGCTGCTGTCACAGAAACGCATGCTTTCTTTATTGCACTGGTTTGCCCTGCAAGGCGTGGTGTTGGCAGCCGTCACGGCGCTGGTGGCTTATACCAGTGACAATACGGAGTTGTATATCTCCGCCGCCATCACGCTGATGCTCAAAGGCATGCTGCTACCCTGGGTGTTGTGGAAAATTATCCGGCAGATGCATGTACACCGGGAAGTGGAACCACTGGTTAATATTCCGATTACGATGTTGATTGCGGCGGCACTGGTGGTGTTTTCCTATCAGGTTACCCTGCCAATCGAGCACCTGTCGCATTTGATCACGCGCAACACTATCGCGGTGGCCATGGCCAATGTGTTGCTTGGCATGCTGATGATGATTACACGCAAGAAAGCTATCACGCAGGTCATCGGTTTTCTGGCCATTGAAAACTCGCTGTTCTTCGCTGGCGTTGGTGCGACCTACGGCATGCCACTGGTGGCGGAACTTGGAGTTGCTTTCGACGTGTTGATTGCCAGCGTCGTCTTTGGCCTGTTCTTCTATCATATCCGGGATACATTCGAGTCGCTTGACTTGAATAAAATGGAGAAATAATCCATGAACTGGTTTGCTTTTCTCCTGGGCGCACCACTCGTTGCTGCGACATGGCTGGCATTCGATGCCCATCCGCATCGTTCCGCATGGGTGAATAAAATAGCCGCTGCGCTTACCTTTATTGCCAGCATTGGTTTAGCGGTGCAGGTGCTCCGGCATGGTCGGCTGATGGTTTGGGGCGACTGGTTCTTTATGGATGCTTTTAATGTCTTTCTGGTTGCGCTGACGGCTTTTATCGCCACAACTACGGCTATTTTTTCCGGTCCTTATATGCGCCATGAACTGGAAGCGGAAAAGATTGATGGCAAACGGCTGCGCCTGTATCACGCTATGTCGCAGTTATTTGTATTCGGTATGTTTCTGGGGCAGACATCGAATAATCTGGGTATTATCTGGCTGTCTCTGGAAATCGCTACACTGGCCACGGTGCTGCTGGTCTCGCTTTATCGCACGCCGGGCTCCATTGCCGCCGCGTGGAAATATCTGATTATTTGCGGCGTTGGCATCTCTCTGGCTCTGTTCGGAACGGCCACGCTCTTTTTCGCTTCATCCGATGTGCTCGGACATGGCGAAGCGGCACTCACCTGGACCCGTCTTTATGCATCCGCTGATCAACTGAACCCTACAGTCATGCGCCTGGCCTTTGTGTTCCTGATGGTCGGCTATGGCACCAAGGTGGGCTTAGCGCCCATGCATACATGGTTGCCCGATGCCCATGCCGAAGGCCCGACTCCCGTATCCGCCGTGCTCTCCGGATTATTGCTGAATCTGGCTTTGTATGCGCTGGTGCGTTGCAAGATGCTGGTTGATGCATCCACCGGCACGCACTTCGCCGGTAACTTAATGATGGGTTTCGGTTTGTTGTCGCTACTTGTTGCCGCATTTTCCCTGCATAAACAGCATGATATCAAGAGAATGTTCTCGTTTTCATCCATTGAACATATGGGACTCATGACATTCACCTTCGGTATCGGTACGCCCGTTGCCAATTTTGCCGCCATGTTGCACATGACCACGCATTCACTGGTCAAATCCGGTATCTTCTTTACGGTGGGGCATGCGGCGCAAGCCATGGGAACGCAGGCGATGTCTGATATTCGCGGCCTTATCAATCATCAGCCGGGTATCGGTTGGGGTTTGCTGATTGGCACCTGCGCTATCGCCGGATTTCCGCCCTTTGGCGTATTCACCAGCGAGTTTCTTATCTTCTCGGCGGCTTTGCAGTCTTACCCATGGACGGTGAGTATCTTGCTGATTGGATTGCTGATTGCCGCGGCCGGACTGTTTCGTTTCGTGCCGGATATGACTTATGGCGAAGTTCCCGAACATGCCAAACTCGTGCATGCCAATATGTTACCGGTGTATATTCATTTTTCTCTGGCCCTGTTACTCGGTATTTCCATCCCTGGATTTCTCGCCAGTTGGTATCATCAGGCGGCAGCCCTGATTGCCGGGGGTGCCGCATGATTCATGAAGTGAATACATGGTTTGCCGAGCGTTTATCGGATCACGGCATTATCACGAGTTATCTCGAAGACCATCACCCGACACACATGCCGTGCTTGCAAGTGCGGCGTTTGGACTGGACGCATGTAGCCGAAGAGGCGAGGCGGCAGGATATGCGAATGGTGTCGCTGTGGGCGGCGGAAGCCGGGTCACATGATAATGAGGCGCTCTATGCCTATACGGCTTTTGCGCACCCGGAGCACCGGCATGTATTGCTGCGCACGGATTTGAATACGGATGATCCGGTATTGCCGGATATCAGCCGTCATTATGTGGCCGCCGCGCGAATGGAACGCACGCTACAGGATATGTTCGGAATTCGCGTGGAAGGCTTGGAGGATACGCGCAGGTGGTTGAAGCACGAACACTGGCCGGAGGATGCGCATCCGATGCGCAGCAGTTTTGCAGCCAATACGCGCATGGAGCCAAATACAGGCGAATACGCCTTTATCAAAGCCGAAGGTGACGGTGTGTATGAATACCCGGTGGGTCCCGTACATGCGGGCATTATTGAACCGGGGCATTTCCGCTTTCATGCCGTAGGCGAGAAAATATTGAATATGGAAGAACGTTTGGGATATGTACATAAAGGTATAGAAAAAAACTTTGAAGGGTTAACGGCCATACAGGGTTCCCGGCTGGCCGGTCATATTTCGGGAGATTCCGCTGTGGCGCACACATGGGCTTTTGCACAGGCTTGTGAAAACGCTGCCTATCTGGAGGTGCCGGAGCGTGCGGTAGCCTTGCGTGCCATTTTGTGTGAACGCGAACGTATGGCCAACCATATCGGCGACATTGGCGGCGTGTGCAATGATGGCGGCTTTGCGTTTATGAATGTCCAAATGCAACGTTTGCGCGAAGACATGGCGCGAGCGCATCAGGACATGTTTGGTCATCGTCTATTGATGGATTTGATTATACCCGGCGGTGTAAATTGTGATCTGGATGCGAATAGCCAACATCGATTATCCGAACAGACACAGAATCTGGCAAGCGAAGTTGAAGAGCTGCGCACCATTTATGCTGATCACCCAAGTATGCAGGAGCGCGTTATTGGTTCTGGCCCCGTATCCATCGAAGATGCAAAATCTATTGGTTTGCTGGGTTATATCGGGCGTGCGTCCGGAGTCTATGCCGACGAACGCGTGGAAGAGGCCTATCCGCCCTATGATCGCTTGCAGGTTCAGATACCTCAGGGAACATTCGGCGATGTGGCTACACGGGTCTGGGTACGGTTCGAGGAAATTGTCGAATCAGCGCGCCTGATTTGTAATTTGCTAAAAGATATGCCGGACGGGCCGGTGCAAACGGATTTCATTGCGCCGGAGGCAGGTATTTCCGGTTTTGACGTGATTGAAGGCTGGCGCGGCGAGATCGCAGCGTGGGTGCGCTTCGGTCAAAACGGCACCATTGACCGCTATGCGGTGCGTGACCCATCCGAGATCAACTGGTTGGGGCTGGAACTTGCGGTACGCGAGGTTCCGGTTCCAGATTTTCCACTGAACAATAAATCTTTTAATTGCTCGTATTCGGGCAATGATTTATAGGGCGCAGTCATGTTGGAATTATTCACAAAAATTACAAAAACGGGTAATCGTACTGAACCACTGGGCGAAGCCGGAAACCAAATCGAAGTGTTGGGTGGGAAGCTACAGAACGCTATTCGTCAGAAATTCAGGGGATCACTGGCTATCCGTGAAGTGGATGCAGGTTCCTGCAATGGTTGCGAACTGGAAATCATCGCCATGAACAACTGCTATTACGATCTGGACCGTTTTGGCGTGCATTTTGTCCCCAGCCCGCGCTTTGCCGACATGCTGCTGGTAACAGGGCCTGTGACGCGCAATATGGAAACAGCGCTGAAGATGACGTATGAAGCGACTCCGGGGCCAAAACTGGTGGTGGCAGTGGGTGATTGTGCCGCCAATTGCGGCGTGTTCGGTAAAGATAATTATGCCATCGCAGGTGCAGTATCCGATATTATTCCAGTGGATGTGATTGTGCATGGCTGCCCGCCAAGCCCCACGGATATGATTCGCGGGGTTTTGGCAGCGATTGAAGGAAGCGGCTCGCCGGGCTAAACGCTACTATTGCCACATGGCTATCGCTGACCGCAATCGCAGACATTCGATGATGTTTCTGTAGCCACCATCATTAAAGCTGACGCAACATGCGGGTACTTATGCAACCATCTATACCACTTACGACCCGTGCCGTCCGTATTCTGGAACCACTTCCGCGTTCCTTGGACGGTTTTGTCAGTCATCCGTATGCATAGCTTCGACTTCCTTCTTCGGAATACGTTGCGGACAAAGTTCCTTACGCAAGCATCATGGTAATTTAAAATGATGCAGACT
>CAZEMN010000062.1:0-10094 GCA_964513335.1 uncultured Zetaproteobacteria bacterium
TGGCATTCGACATCCTCGTACTGCGAGATATGTGCGAGGTACTGCGCATATACATGGCCTGCCGTAACGCAGATAGTCTTCTCGCCGGTATCTACAGCACAAAGCGTACCGTTGTGCAGAATTGAGTTGCCAATTTGGATCGAGTTTCGCCACCACCACATGGGTACGGCGGTACTTTTTACGAGAGTACGAAGCTGCGGTAGATACCCGGCAGCCTCTGCTTTGTCTATTTCTCTTCTCCGCTCAGGGTCCACGGTTTGGCTGAAAGGCACCTAACAACTAAGTTCAGCCGAGGAAGTGCGGAAGCACCGAAGTCGGCTGGAGCGCCGTGTTATATGTATTCTTAAAATTGTTGCTTAACACAACGTCCTTCGTATGTTTGCGAGAGAAACACTTGCTTATCACCAGGACTACAATCTGTGCTGCAATATATTCCTACTGCTCCGCGCTTATATAATCCGGTTGTTCGGTTTATCACCCATACCTCTCCACCAACATCATTGGATTTTTGATATGCAGATATATATGTATCATTTACGTGAAAAATCTCATATTTAAGAATGCCCCAAGTCATTGTCTTTTTTTCCACATCTACTATAAGGTCGCCCGCTTTGTCACCAGAACTGATTGTACATTTTAATGTTACCGGACTTGCATGTAGGCTCTGAATAGCTAATATTTGAATCAATAATGCGACTGCAAGAGCTCTCATTCTTCCCTCCTTATTTTTTCACATAACGCCGAGTTGAGCGGAACCCCGCCTTGAAAAAACGGGAACAGTTTACCCATTAAGAATTCCCCTCTTTTTTTGGCCCCCACCCATCAAAGAATATAACGCGATAAATCCTCATCCTGCGAGATACCCTCAAGTCGTTCGCGTACATAAGCCGCATCCACGGTCAGATTCTTTTCCTTGCGATCCGGGGCCTCGTAACTTACCTCTTCCAGTACGCGCTCCAGCAGGGTATGCAGGCGGCGCGCGCCAATATTCTCAGTTTGTTCATTGACCAGTACCGCCAGTTTGGCGAGTTCGGCGATGCCATCTTCGGTATATTCAACATGCAAATCCTCGGTGGCCATCAATGCTGCATACTGCAGGGTCAGGGCATTTTCAGGCTCCGTCAGAATCCGGCGGAATTCCTCTTCGCCCAGAGCATCCAGCGATACCCGGATGGGAAAGCGCCCCTGCAATTCCGGGATGAGGTCGGAAGGTTTAGCTAGATGAAAGGCGCCGGAAGCAATAAACAGAATATGATCCGTGTTGACCGTGCCGTTGCGCGTGTTGACGGTGGTTCCTTCGACCAGTGGCAGTAAATCGCGCTGGACGCCTTCACGCGACACGTCCCCGTCCTTGCCTTCACGGTGTGTAATCTTGTCCATCTCGTCGAGGAATACGATACCATCGTTTTCCGCCCGACTGATTGCCTCTTCCTTGATACGATCCATATCCAGAAGGCGGTCGGCTTCTTCCTGTTGCAGGTATTTCAGCGCGTCTCTCACTGTCATGCGCCGCCGTTTGGATTGCGATGACAGCATGCCACCCAGCATGTCTTTCATATCAATCTCTTCAGTCCCCTGATTGGAAAACACCTGCATCATGGGCATTTGCGGGCTGCTTTGTACCTCGATTTCCACCTGACGGTCGTTCATTTCACCCAAGCGCAGTTTATGCCGCATTTTTTCACGCGAATTATTTCCCTGTTTGTTCTGATCCGCCGATACCGGGCCGGATTTGGGTACCGGATGCGGAATCAGGATGTCCAGAAGACGATCTTCGGCAGCTTCTTCGGCGCGCGCCTGTACCCGCACCAGATGCTCATCGCGTACGATTTTAATGGCCGTATCCACCAGATCGCGGATAATGGATTCCACATCACGGCCGACATAGCCGACCTCGGTGTATTTTGTGGCCTCCACCTTTACAAACGGAGCCTTGGCGAGCTTGGCCAGACGGCGTGCGATCTCGGTCTTGCCGACGCCTGTCGGGCCGATCATCAGGATATTTTTTGGTGTGATTTCCTCGCGCATGGGGGAGGGAACCTGTTTGCGCCGCCAGCGATTCCTGAGTGCAATGGCGACGGAACGCTTGGCATCGGCTTGCCCGATGATAAAACGGTCCAGCTCGGATTCAATTTCTCTCGGCGTCATTGTCTCGCTCATGACTGATCCTCGCTGACCGTTTCCACGCGGATTTCGGTGTTGGTGTAGATACATATATTTGCTGCAATGTTCATCGCTTCGCGCGCAACCTCTTCGGCAGACATCTTTGTGTGTTGGGATAAAGCAATGGCTGCCGCTTTGGCATACGCGCCACCGGAGCCGATGGCAGTTACGGCACCATCCGGTTCGAGCACGTCGCCATTGCCTGAAATCATCAGCATGCGCTCGGCATCGGCGACAATCATCATGGCTTCGAGTTTTCGTAAATAACGATCCGTGCGCCAGTCTTTGGCCAGCGCGACGGCTGCACGCGTAAGGCTGCCGCCATGCTCGTCCAGTTTGGCCTCGAAACGTTCGAACAGGTTCATGGCATCCGCCGTAGAACCGGCGAATCCGGTCACAATGGCACCATCGCGTATAGTACGCACCTTACGAGCCCCGTGCTTGATGACGGTATCGCCCAGCGTTACCTGACCATCACCGGCGATGGCTGTTTGGCCGTTTCTGCTGACGCAGCAAATTGTTGTTCCGCGCATATCTGGCATACTTTAATACCTTCCTGTCATGTAACTACTCAGCTACCCTGCCTTTTGCTCCATGGCAGCGTTGCTGTGATGCTCAAATCCTCACATATATCTATACATGCTCCGATTTTGCGCTTCTCGCACCTTGCCATGAAACAAAATCCAGGATATCTGAGCAGTCACCCTGTTATTAATTAGTTCCGTCTGCAATCTTATCCACTCGCGGGCGTTTGGCTAGCGGTCTGTCCTGCAACCTGTCCGGGATTGACGAATGGCATATCTCCGCCTATGTTCCGCCGCCTTCTGCGAAAGAAAATGGCTGTAGAAGGGTTTTGTTATAACGGGGCGTAGCGCAGCCTGGTAGCGCATCTGCTTTGGGAGCAGAGGGTCGGGTGTTCGAATCACCCCGCCCCGACCATTTTCGCGGAAAGGTTTGGCATGTGGTAAGGCTTGCGCCTGTAGCTCAACAGGATAGAGCAACGGCCTTCTAAGCCGTAGGTTGCAGGTTCGAGCCCTGCCAGGCGCGCCACCGGATAGTATATGGTGGATGTAGCTCAATGGTAGAGCCCCGGCTTGTGATGCCGGTGGTTGTGGGTTCGAGTCCCATCATCCACCCCAGTTTTTGTTGCTTGCAACGGAGTATAGCGTGCGTATTATGCCGCTTCTTCGGGTCGTTAGCTCAGCTGGCAGAGCAGCGGACTCTTAATCCGCGGGTCGACGGTTCGATCCCGTCACGACCCACCACATACAGGGAGTAAGGCCAACGCCTTGCTCCCTTTTTTATAGAGTCAGGCGATGACAACCCTGGACGCAGCCGCTACGTTTCATTGTCATCGGCTGTGACGCGAGGGTGGCGGAACTGGTAGACGCGCAGGATTTAGGTTCCTGTACCTCACGGTGTGGGGGTTCGACTCCCCCCTCTCGCACCATGTTTGAGAAAGTTGGCGGATGATTTGCTTGATATATGGATGTAAGTAGTCCACGGAGGATTTGAATGATTCAGACGGAAATAAAGAAACTTGGAACGGACGAACATGCGGTGAATGTGCAGGTACCGCAGGCGGAATATGACCGGGTATATGCCAACCATGTCGGTAAACTACAGGCAAACATCAAGATGCCGGGTTTCCGGCCCGGTAAAACACCGAAAGGCGTGGTGGAAAAGCAATTTGGTGCCAGGGCGCATGAAGATACGGTGTCCGAACTGGTACAGAATTATTATGCCGAAGCGATTGAAAAGAGCGGGCTCACGCCCGCCATTCAGCCTGAACTGGAGTTACCCGCCGTACAACCGGCTACGGGTTTTCAGTTCACACTCAAGGTGGTGACATGGCCTGAAGTGAAGCTGAATAAATTATCCAAATTGTCCGTGACCGAAACCACAGTGGACGTTACGGATGCCGATGTCCAGTCCGTGGTGGAGCGGTTGATGGGAAGCCAGGTGCGTTTTGAAGCCGAAAGTGACCGCAAAGCGGAAACAGGTGATGAACTGACGATTGATTTTGCCGGATTTGTGGACGGCGAGGCATTTGAGGGCGGTCGCGGCGAGGATGTGAAGCTGGTGTTGGGAGGCGGGCAGTTTATTCCGGATTTTGAAGCGCAACTTGAGGGTGCAAAGGCAGGCGAGAAACATTCGCTGGATGTAACCTTTCCGGCTGACTATCAGCATAAACCTCTGGCCGGTAAGGCAGCAAGTTTTGAAGTTCAGATCAAGTCCGTGGGGACAGCTGTGAACGCATCCGATGAAGAAGAATTGGCCGGTATGCTGAACTTTGATAATGCCGGAGCCTTGCGTGAAGATGTGCGTTTTCGTCTGACATCGGAGGCGGAACAGGCGCAATTTGAATCAAACCGTGAATCAGCCCTTAATTCACTTCTTGCAGCCAATGATGTTGGTGTGCCGGAGATGATGATTAAGCAGGATATGCAACAGACGCGCGAGCGCATGCTTAAATCAATGCGTGAGCAGGGGCTGGAGGCAAATTCGGATATCTTTGATGCGCCGGAACATCAGGATGAACTGCACAAGAGATCGGAACGGGCACTGGCGACTTCCCTGTTGCTCAATGCCGTGCGTGAAGCCCATGAAATCGTCGTGAGCGATGAAGATGTGGAGGCTGAACTTGATCAGCAGGCGAAGCAGTATCCCGATGATCAGCATGATGCATTTAAAAAATGGATGCATAGCGAGAAGGAGCAGATGGCAGGGTTGCGTGACAAGTTGCTTGAGAAAAAATGTGTAGCATGCATCATGGAGCAGGCCAAGACCAAATCGGTTCGTATGAGTTTGGAAGAATGGCAGCAAAAGCGGGATGCCGCTCATGCTTGAAACCGGTGATGCCAGGGAGGCTGCATGAATCTCGTGCCTGTTGTCGTAGAACAAACCCCGAGGGGAGAACGTTCTTACGATATTTATTCGCGTCTGCTTAAGGAGCGGATTATTTTTTTGGCCGGGCCGATTGAGGATCATACGGCGGATTTAGTCACAGCACAGTTGCTGTTTCTTGAATCCGAGGCACCGGATAAGGATATTTTTCTTTATATCAATTCCCCCGGTGGATTGGTAACAGCAGGCTTGGCCATCTATGACAGCATGCAGTATATCCGCTGCGATGTTTCAACATTGTGCATGGGACAGGCTGCCAGCATGGGTGCGCATCTTCTGGCGTCGGGCGCCCCCGGCAAGCGATTCTCGTTACCCAATGCGCGCATCATGATCCATCAGCCACTGGGTGGTTTTCAGGGGCAGGCTACGGATATTGAGATTCATGCGCGTGAAATTATCAAGCTCAAGGAACGACTCAACGAGATGCTGGCGGCGCATACGGGGCAGCCCGTTGAAAAAATCGCGGAGGATGTGGAACGCGATTTTTTCTTGACTGCCGAGGATGCATGCGATTACGGTTTGATTGACAAGGTTCTGCTTCACCGGCCGGAAACGGAGGATACCAAAGCGGACGGTCATACCGGAGGTAAGGATGGCGGAGAGTAAAGGCGGCGATTCCACCCTGTATTGCTCGTTTTGTGGCAAGAGTCAGCATGATGTTAAAAAGCTGATTGCCGGCCCGACCGTCTTTATCTGTGACGAATGCATTGAGTTGTGCAATGAAATCATTCAGGAAGAAATTTCCGGCGATACGGAAACCGGCAAGGATGAAGATGGCACATTACGTCCCGCCGATATCAAGGCTTTTCTTGATGATTACGTCATTGGCCAGGAACAGTCCAAGCGCATGCTTTCTGTAGCTGTATATAATCATTACAAACGCATTGAACACAACAAGAAATCAGATATCGAGATTGCCAAGAGTAATGTGCTGTTGCTGGGGCCGACAGGCTGCGGCAAGACGCTTCTGGCGCAAACGCTGGCGCGCCTGTTTGAAGTACCATTTACCATGGCCGATGCTACAACACTGACGGAAGCGGGTTATGTTGGTGAAGATGTGGAAAACATCATTCTCAAACTGTTACAGGCCGCCGATTACGATGTCGAAAAGGCGCAGCGCGGCATTGTTTATATTGATGAAGTGGACAAACTTTCGCGTAAATCGGATTCACCTTCCATCACCCGCGATGTGTCCGGCGAGGGCGTGCAGCAAGCACTGCTTAAGTTAATCGAAGGCACGGTTGCAGCCGTACCGCCACAGGGTGGCCGGAAACATCCCCAGCAGGAGTTTCTGCAAGTGGATACCACGAATATCCTGTTCGTTCTGGGTGGCGCTTTTTCCGGTCTGGAAAAACTTATTGAAGCGCGTAGCGAAAAACGGTCCATTGGTTTTGGCGCCAGGGTAGCGGCGGATGCCGAGAAGGATATCGGCGTGGTGCTCAGTAAAGTCGAGCCGGAAGACCTGATCCAGTATGGCTTAATCCCCGAACTGGTGGGGCGCTTGCCGGTCGTGGCGACATTGCACCAGTTGGACAAGGACGCATTGCTGGAAATCCTGACCACGCCCAAGAATGCGCTGGTCAAGCAGTACAAAGCCCTGCTGGAGTATGATGGGGCAGAGTTGAGCTTTACGGACGATGCGCTGGAAGCGATTGCGGACAAGGCCATATCCCGCAAGACCGGCGCACGCGGTCTGCGCGCTATCATGGAATCAGTCATGCTTGATGTGATGTACGACATTCCATCCCGGGGTGATGTGAAGCAATGTGTCATCAATGCCGAAGTCGTGGAAGGCCGCACCAAACCCATGCTGGTGCTTGAAAATGATGAAGAACTGGCCAAGGCAGCCCAATAATAACTTTCATACTTTGCCGTCTGTCTGACAGACAGATAAAGATGCAAGACAAAACTATATAAATATATACACAGACTGCCGTATTGGCGGATGAAGGGATGCGGGTAACGCAAGGAGATGCTGCAGATGGCGGAATGGAGTAAGGAAAGTGGAATGGAAACGGCGGGAGAAGGTTTTCTCCCTGTTCTCCCTCTGCGTGATATCGTGGTGTTTCCGCACATGATTGTGCCTTTGTTTGTTGGCCGTGAAAAGTCCGTGAACGCGCTTGAAGAGGTCATGCACAGCGGCAAACAGATTCTTTTACTGGCACAGAAGAATGCTACGGAAGATGACCCCGGCGAGGCCGGGATGTACCGCATTGGGGTGGTGGGCAATATTCTTCAATTACTTAAATTGCCTGATGGCACCATCAAGGTGCTGGTTGAAGGCGGCCCCCGCGCAGAGGTTGTCCGGCTGGACATCAATGAAGATTGCCTGCGCGCCACTTACCGTGTTCTTGAAGAGGCTGAGGACGATGAGCGCGAGCAGGAAGCCGTGGTCAAGAGCCTGCTGCAACAGTTTGAGAACTACGTGAAGCTGAATCGAAAAATGCCGCCCGAGGTCATGATGTCGCTTGCGGGACTGGATGATGCCGGCAAACTGGCTGATACCATTGCCGCGCATCTGAGTCTGAAACTGGAGGACAAACAAGCCCTGCTGGAAATGCCGGCCGTAACGGCAAGGTTGGAACGCCTGTATGCCTTTATGGAAGACGAAATGGAAATGCTCCAGGTGGAAAAGCGCATTCGTGGCCGGGTAAAGCGGCAGATGGAGAAGTCCCAGCGCGAGTATTACCTAACCGAACAGATGAAGGCCATCCAGAAGGAATTGGGTGACGAGGATGATCAGACCGACATTGAGGAACTGGAAGCAAAAATCAAGTCGGTAGGTTTAAGCAAGGAAGCCGGGAGCAAAGCCGCATCCGAGTTGAAAAAGCTCAAGATGATGCCTCCGATGAGCGCTGAGGCGACCGTCGTGCGTAATTACCTGGACTGGCTGGTGGATATTCCATGGAGCAAACGTACCCGTGTCCGCCGCGATCTGAATGTTGCCGAGAAAGTGCTGGATGAAGATCATTATGGCTTAAAGAAGGTCAAGGAGCGGATTCTCGAACACCTCGCTGTCCTGCAACTGGTGCGTAAAATGAAAGGGCCGATCCTGTGTTTTGTCGGCCCACCAGGGGTTGGCAAGACTTCTCTTGGAAAATCCATTGCCCGGGCTACGCGCCGTAAATTTGTGCGTATGAGCCTTGGCGGCGTGCGTGACGAGGCTGAAATTCGCGGCCACCGGCGCACCTACATCGGTTCACTCCCCGGAAAAATTATTCAGTCCATGAAACGGGCGGGAACGAAGAACCCTCTTATCCTACTGGATGAGATTGACAAGCTGGGAGCAGATTTTCGTGGCGATCCTTCGTCAGCACTGTTGGAAGTTCTGGACCCGGAGCAGAATCACACCTTCAATGATCACTATCTGGAACTGGATTATGATTTGTCCGAGGTGATGTTTATTACTACGGCGAACAGTCTGAATATTCCATCGGCGTTGCTGGACCGTATGGAAATTATCCGCATTCCCGGTTACACCGAGGACGAAAAGATTCATATTGCCCAGAGCTATCTGTTACCAAGGAAGCTGAAGGACCATGGGTTGAAAAAACATCAACTGACGGTGGATGAGGACGCTTTACGTGACATTATCCGTTATTACACGCGCGAGGCCGGTGTGCGAAATATCGAGCGTACGCTGGCAAAATTGTGCCGTAAAGCTGCGCGTGAACTGGTTCAGTCAAAGAAGAGTTCTGGCAGATGTATTGAAGTAAAGGCCAGGGATCTTGAACATTACCTTGGTGTACGGCAATACCGTTTCGGTATGGCGGAGGACGAAGATCAGATTGGCGTCGTGACAGGACTTGCATGGACCGAGGTTGGTGGTGAATTATTGCAGATTGAGACGGCATTGATGCCGGGCAAGGGAAAACTGACGGTCACCGGGCAATTGGGTGATGTGATGCAGGAATCTGTTCAGGCTGCACTGACTTATGTGCGTTCACGCGCTGTGCAACTGGGACTGAAGCCGGATTTTCACCAGAAAGTGGATATTCATGTGCATGTGCCAGAGGGAGCTATACCCAAGGATGGGCCTTCCGCAGGGCTAGCTATGGCCACTTCGCTGGTGAGCGCGTTGACCGGGATTCCGGTCAAACGAAAGGTATGCATGACCGGCGAAATCACACTCAGGGGTAAAGCACTTCCAATCGGTGGTCTTAAAGAGAAACTGTTGGCGGCGCATCGTGGCGGGTTGACGGAAGTCATTATTCCAGATGAGAATGAAAAGGATCTTCGGGAAATTCCCGAGAATGTTGTAAAGGGTCTTGATATCTGTACGGTTGTGCATATGGATGAAGTATTGGAGCATGCTCTGGTGCATCTTCCGGATGGCTTGTGCACGGCAGGGGGCTATGTTCCTCAGATTATCGAAGGCATTTACATGGATAAGCGTGTGTCCAGGACACATTAAGTAAAAAAACGAAAAAATATATTGACAGGGCATGGGGTAGGAGCCTTATAGTTCCCATACCCAAAAATGCTCCGGGAGGAAACATTGAATAAAGCAGATTTGATAGCAAGCGTGGCGAATGCCGCAGATTTGAGTAAGAGTTCAGCGGCAGATGCCGTGGAAGCTGTACTGAGTGGTATTACCGGTGCATTAAAGAGTGGCGATGCGGTAAGCCTGGTCGGTTTCGGAACCTTTTCCGTAGCTGATCGTGCAGCTCGTACGGCACGCAATCCACGCACCGGTGAGACGATCCATGTGGGGCCGTCTCGGGCGCCGAAATTCAAGGCCGGTAAGGCCCTGAAAGACGCCGTTAAGTAATTCCAATTTGGGTGGATATTCATTCACCCGCCATTGTTATTGGGGCCGGGTTTCCGGCCCTAATTTCATCGGCACAGCCACATCGGACAGCGGGCGAATAGCTCAGCTGGGAGAGCAACGGCTTTACACGCCGTAGGTCACAGGTTCGATCCCTGTTTCGCCCACCAGTTCGCTTGCTTATATCGATAACTTTTGGAGCGGTAGTTCAGCTGGTTAGAATGCCGGCCTGTCACGCCGGAGGTCGCGGGTTCAA
>CAZEMN010000063.1:0-9981 GCA_964513335.1 uncultured Zetaproteobacteria bacterium
CGGTAGTTCAGCTGGTTAGAATGCCGGCCTGTCACGCCGGAGGTCGCGGGTTCAAATCCCGTCCGCTCCGCCATCTTCAGGAGGGTGCCTTATGCACCCTCCTTTTTTAACTTGGATTATTCATAAATACTGCCGCGCCCTCACTTGTTCCTTCGCCCGCAACGAATCCTTGCTCAGGCGTTCGTAAGCATCGCTACGCCCTTCCTCGCAAGGATTCGTTGCGAACAAAGGCCCTGTGTGATCATCACGGCGATTCATGAACAGGCCCTAGATTATGAGATGATATTTTCCATCCAACCGACATTCTTTGAATGTTTAATGATGATTTGTTACGCTCTCTCTATCGGATTGACAACAGGGGGGGACATAGATGAGCGATACATTGAACAGGATTGCCGAGGAAGGTGCCAATGGTTCGTCCATGATGCCCGTCATACAGGGCGTTGGCAGGGCTGCCATTGAAATCGCAGCTTTGCTGCGAGGCGCTGTATTCCGTGGCGCGCTGGGATTGGCAGGTGGTGAAAATGTTCAGGGTGAACAGCAGCAAAAGCTGGATGTATTATCGGATGAAATTTTTCTCGACCAAATGCGATCTACTGGCCATGTATGCGCTGTTGGTTCCGAAGAGCAGGAAGAGCTACTGGTGATTGATGAATACGCTTCCGCCCCTTATCTGGTGCTGGTAGATCCCCTGGACGGTTCCTCCAATCTTGATGTGGATGGCCCTGTGGGGACAATTTTTTCGGTTGTCAAACGAAACTCCGCCAGTAATCAGCGCCCTGATGTCAGTGATACGTTACAGGCTGGAAGGAATGTTATTGCCGCAGGATACGTTCTGTATGGCCCCGCAACGATGCTGGTGTGTTCTGTTGGCGCTGGCGTTAATGGTTATACCTACAATGCAAACAATGCCCGCTTTGAACTCAGCCATTCCGATATGAAGATTCCTCAATCCGGCGGATATTATTCCGTCAATGAAGCCAATTCGGCCCAGTGGCTGCATGGTGTGGCCGATAAGCTGGTATCCGTGCGCCATACCGAGAAGCTGGGCATGCGTTATGTTGGCGCCATGGTGGCGGACATGCATCGTACGTTGCTCAAGGGTGGCGTGTTTCTGTATCCGGCGGATGCAAAGAATACGACGGGTAAACTCAGGCTCCTGTATGAGGCTATTCCGATGGGTTTCCTGATGGAGCAGGCGGGTGGCAAGGCGCATACCGGTGAGCAACCCGTGCTTGATGTGCAACCCGAAGCACTGCATCAGCGTGTGCCGGTGTATCTTGGTTCTCACGCCGCCGTGGACGGATTGACGGCGTAAGGTTGTGCCGGGCAATGTCTGATCCGGCATTATTGACTGATTATTATTTGCGCCAGATTGGCGTGGTAACACCTTTATTCGAAGCGAGCGAAACGCAATCCGATTATTCAGAACCTTCCCCGGAGACTGCGCCTGAAAAGACGAATCTGGAAGATTTGGCCAAGCAAGCAGCGGGGTGCACCGCATGCGCTTTATCGCGTGAAAGAACACAGGTTGTTTTTGGTACGGGCAATCCCCATGCTGATATCCTGTTTGTCGGTGAAGCTCCCGGTCACGATGAAGATATGAAAGGAGAACCCTTTGTTGGTCGTGCCGGTAAACTGCTGGACAGGATGCTGGCCGCGCTGGAACTTGATCGTCAGTCCGTATATATCATGAATGTGGTGAAATGCCGTCCGCCCGGAAATCGCAACCCACAGCCCGAAGAAGTGCAAGCATGTTCGCAGTGGTTTGACCCCCAGTGGGATACCATTGCACCGAAAATCGTGTGTCTGCTGGGCAGGGTTGCCGCTCAGCGCGTGCTGCAGACGGATGAGCCCCTGGCGTCGTTGCGGGGAACATGGCATGAACACCGTGGCGTTCCGGTATGGGTCACTTATCACCCGGCCTATCTGTTGCGTTCTCCATCTCAAAAATCACGGGTTTGGACAGACTTGAGGCTATTATACCGCCGTTATCAATCGATGATGACGTAAACACATCCGGTGTTCTTTATTCGGGGGCGTCCCCGTTTTGTTTCTCGATGTGCACACGGCTGATCCAGTTGCCGTTCAGGGTTAGAATCTCCAGCCGTACATCACCTATTTGCAGGCACATGGTTGCCTCTGGCTGAGCTCCCAGTTGTTCCACAATCAGACCGCCTATGGTTGTGGAACCCTCTTCCGGTAGCTGAATTTCCAATGCCTGGTTAATATCGTGAAGATTTACAGTGCCGGCAGCGACCAGCGAACCATCCGGCTGCGGCCACATTTCGGGCAGGGTTGGCGTGTCGGACTCATCTTCAATTTCGCCAACAATTTCTTCAAGAATATCTTCCAGGGTAATCAGGCCATCAATATCACCGTATTCATCAACGACAATCGCCATATGCTGATGATGGCTCTGAAAATCAAACAGTTGTTGCAGTGCGTTTTTATTGGCGGGCACAAATGGCAGGTCGCGCCAGATAACCGCATCCCGGAGTGATAAATTGCTGTGTTGATGTTTCACCAGATCGCGCAGATGCACAATGCCAATCAGTTGGTCTGTCTTCTCATGGAAAACGGGGTAACGTGAGTGCGGTTTATGTATCGCTTCTTGCAGGCACTGAGCCACATTGCATGAAGCATCCAGTACATCCATATCCTTTCGTGGTGTCATCAGGGCTTTGACCGGGACTTCGTGTAGATGCAGGCTGTTCAGCAGCATTTGCTCGCGAGCCGCGTCAAGTACGCCCGATTCCGCGCCTACGTCAATAATCTTCGCAAGTTCCTGATGTGTTAACTCCGTATCCGTACCCTTGGGTATGTTCAGGATGCGCTGCATCAAACCGATAATACCCATCAGAATAGCGGTCAGCGGCGTCAGTATGCGCATAATCCATTGTAGTGAAGTGGCTACATGGCAGGCAATGCTTTCAGCATGGGCAACTGCAATCGTTTTGGGCAATATTTCCGCCAGTAATACGACGACGATAGTCATGGCAATGGTGGCGTAGAATATCCCTGCCTGCCCGAAAGCGGCCACGAAGGCGGCGGCAGTGATGCTGGAAGCGGCAATGTTAACGAAGTTGTTGCCCAGAAGGATTGCAGCAAGCATGCGTTCGGGTTGATTGAGAAGATGCTCCGCCTTGCGTGCGCCACTGTTTCCCTGGTCGCCTAGCAGACGGAGACGGAAGCGGCGGGCACGAGTCAGCGCGGTTTCCGAACCGGAAAAAAAAGCGGATGCCAGCAGCAAAAGGAATAGAATACCGATGATGCCTGGCCAGGATAAAACAAATGTATTCATCCGATTTTATTCTGATTGAATGGTGTCAGGAGCCCAGAGGAGCATGTAACCAGGCCTGAACAATACGCACACCAAAATAGGCCAGAAGTAACAGTAAATAGGCGGCAACTACCATCCAACTGGCACGTTTACCCTGCCATCCGGCCCGATTACGCATGGTAAGCAGCGAGACCAGTACGGCCCATGAAAATATGGATAAAATGACCTTATGCGAAAGCAAAGCAAAATGTCCTACCCATTCCCATTGCCAGATCAATCCGGTCAGAATACCCAGTGCCAGAAGCCATGTGGCTGATCTGACCTGGCCATACATATGGTTTTCTACTTCCAGTAAGGAAGGAAGCGCCTGCACGATGGGTCCGATTTGTTTACGTTTGAGTGCCCGGTCCAGTAGCAGATGCATGATTGCATGTAACGTGGCAAGTGTGAGCACGGCATAAGCCAGCAGTGAGAACAGAAGATGGCTTGTTTCCATCATTGAGCTTGCCTGAATGCGTAAAATGGGGGTATTGGACAGTAACGGTATGAGTAGCAGTGGAATGGCGGTTGCCGGAAGCAGGAACAGTCCCAGACCATGGATGCCATGACGGAGAAGGCCCAGCACGTAAATATATTGCACAATCAGCGTACAAACCGCTACGGAAGCCGCAAGGCGAAAATCCAGTCCCCAATTGGTGATCGGTTCCAGCCGGATCAGTGCGTAGAGACTGATGAGCATGGATGCCGAAAGAATCAGGGCAAGCGCCTTTGCGCTTAGCCGAGGCTTGCCCCACACGCCTGACCATACCAGCCATGCGCAGATCGCGGTGATACCTCCCGAAATGGGGAATAAGTAAATAGATGTCATATCATTGTCACGGTGTGTAAACCCGGATTATCCATGAATGCTGCCACACCTGCAATGCGCAGATGATTTGACCCGGCGTGAAGATACGACACAATCGGGGTTATGCAGGTTACGGTACTTTTTCTGGCTGCTGGAAGCGGGCGGCGTTTTGGCGGCGAAATCCCCAAGCAGTACCAGTGTGTGAACCATGTTCCTTTGATGTTGATTGCGCTGAACAGCCTGGCGGAAGAACCCCGGATTTCTGCCGTGCAACCCGTGTTGACTACAGGTGACGAGCGGTTTGCCACATGCCTTGAGAAGCGATCGTTTCCCTTTGATATGTTACCCCCCGTAACAGGGGGAGCAGAACGCGCCATTTCCATGGCCAACGGGATTGCTGCGCTTTCCAGCGATGTGGAGTGGGTGGCGGTGCAGGATGCGGCGCGTCCTGTTCCTTCGCCTGAGTTGCTGGCCAGCGTTCTGGATGCGGCCGGGCAACATGGTGCAGCTGTACCGGGTGTTCCGGTGCATGACACCATTAAATGCGTGGACCAAGAGGGACGGGTGCTGCAAACCATGGATCGTCGTGTCCTGCGTGCGGTGCAGACGCCACAGGTGGCGCGCCGGGAATGGTTTGTTGCGGCCATTGAATCCGAAAAGGACCGCATGCACCTGCATACGGATGATGCTTCCATGCTGGAGGCTGCGGGGTTTCCCGTTTTTGTCAGTCCGGGCGACGTTAACAACCGGAAAATCACGACGCAGGAAGATATGATGTGGTTGCAGCATTATTTGGAGGAAAAGAAATGAGTTTACGGATTGGCCAGGGATTTGACGTGCATGCATTCTCCGAAGGGCGAAAACTGATCCTGGGCGGTGTGCATATCCCGTATCCCAGGGGATTGGCGGGACATTCCGATGCCGATGTCTTGACCCATGCTGTTTGTGACGCTCTTCTGGGCGCGGCCGGATTGGGCGATATCGGCCATTTTTTCCCCGATACCGATAATAATTACAAGGATGCGAACAGCCTGGACCTGCTGGCCGAAGTGATGCGGCATGTAGGTAAGAACGGGCTGAAAGTTACGAATATGGATGCCACGGTGCTGGCACAGGAACCGAAACTTGCATCCTATATGCCGGATATGAAAAGGAATCTGGCCGGCATCATCGGTGTGGATGCTTCCTGCATCAATATCAAGGCAAGCACGACGGAACATCTGGGGTTTACCGGAAGAAAGGAGGGGATTGCGGCGATGGCGGTGGCGCTGCTGGAGTCTAAGGACTAGGGTCTGTTAACACTGATGATGAACGAGGCGCTGCTGTCCCAAATGAGGCCAGTCAAGGCGCGAGGAGAGAAGTTTGGTGAATCCAAATGAACGACGAGTAACGCCGAATGGCCTCGGTCTTTTGGCTTGCGAACCGGACGTAGCCCTTCGGGACGAACCATTTTTGTGCGCAGCTCGGTTATTCCTTGCTCATGTGCCTCGGGCACATTTCGCTCGGAATGCCTTGCATAGCCACAAAAATGGCCTCATCGCCTCGTTCATAATTAGTGTTACCAGGCCCTAAAATCGATTTATGGCCGACACCGCTATGCAACTGTTTTATGCCGCTTGTAATCCGGCTCACCGCGAGTTTTATTCGGCGTTGATGCATGACTGGCAGGAGGCCGGCCAGATGGTTGAGATTGATGATCGTGGCGCTGGCCTGGCCGTGCGTTCGGTAGCGTGGACGACCGATGCCGGGCCGCCGAGGCTGTTCCGGTTGTATGCCGGTGCAGGTATTGAGCCACCGGCTATTGAGATTGATCTCGATCAATGGCGTGGCTGGTTTGGTGAGGAAGTGGTGGATACCTGTGTGCGTGCGATAAATGCCATTGATGGACTGAACATCAGGCGGCGCGATAGTCGTTTGTTGATCCTTGAACCCGGACACATGTCTGGCCCGATGCAGCAGGCGCTGCGTGATGTCCTGGTCGGCTGGGCTTATCGCGCCAACGATCTTTTTGGGGCATGATAGCCGGCAGTGAAACAAGTGTGATTTATTCCTTGTAATTACCCATCAAACAGTGTTCGGTAAAGGTGCCTGCATCGTTGGCGCTCCAGTCTCCTTTGGGCTTATCCTTGATTTTGTTACACCATGCTTCGGTGCCCGGTTCGGGTGAACAGGCGGTAAAGGACAGCGCGACAAGTAGTAGCGTACAGGTAGTGATTATTGATTTCATGACATCTCTCCTAAAATTCAAGCTCCACCCCTGGCAATGGGTGTGAGAGTAAAGTCGCCTGCGTTCTTCGGTAGTCCTTCCAGTACCAGCACAAAACCACGATCGCCCAAAGCGGTGACGGGGACGTGATCCTCTGGCGGTACAATATAAGGTGTGCGGCGAATGGCGACCATGAGTGGTGGCTGTGAAACCGGTAGTTCACGTTGAAGCAGCAAATGTTCCGGGTCATCTTTGGCAAAAATGGAGAAACGGATGGCGGGTGGAGCAAGTTCGCATTGAAGCAGATTTTTTACGCGGCCTTCGATCACCAGAACCTGACTGCCATCATCCCGCTTCACCCACTGGGCCTGTACGCTTGCCGGTTGGATGCGCCAGTCCTTGTCGCGCACCTCGACGGGTAAACCTAAATTGATGAGCACACTGCGCAACCACGGATCATCCAGCCATACATCATGCTTGGACCAGAAGCCGACAGCGGCGATGACCAACATGATGGTTAGCAGCCATGGCATAATGCGCACACTGGTACGGGGTGGCGGTGGCAGAGGCGCATCCTCATCTTCAGGGACTTCTTCCACGGAGCTTGCTGGCTCAGTCGTTTCTTTGCTGGATTCTTCTGTATCAGATGATAATTCCCTCTGATCCACAGACAATGTTTCTTCCGGAACTATCCGGCCAGAGCCTTCCGTTGATTGATTTGGCTCTGTTAATTCTGTTTGAGGTTCCGGCTCGGTAAGGATTCCATCATTAATATCTTCGAATGAGGTTTCCACGCCATCATCATGCGCTGATTCCCGGGATATTGGATTCGCAGAGAACAGGGGAAGATATTCTTCATTTTCGTTTTGGTCAGAGTGGCCATCGTCGATAACCCTGGCGCCTTCAGATGGTTGACCAAAACCGAATTCAGTACCGCATCGGTGGCAGACAAGGAGGGTTCCTTCATCCACCCCTTCAAGCTGGTAGGCGGCCTGACAATGTGGGCAAACCACGTGCATGGCCGGATGCTGTACCGTCCCGCACCTTTTGTCAGCCCTGCTTTGTGGCTCAGGGGACGTCAGGTCTTGAAAGTTAAATATATGCTTCAGCGAGTGGCACACCTGGAATTTGAATCCATCGATGATGATTCAATATTCAAGACCTGGCCCAATGTTTTTAATGGCCCCCCTGTGGGAAAATAGAACCGTTACATCTAATTTCTAATTTTAACTCAGTCCCTTGATAATTTCTTCAGCAGACTTGCTGATAGCATCACTTATATCAGATTTGCCTGAGAAAGGATGGGCTGCTGATTCACCACGAAATGAAAATGATCTGACAGTTTGTTTTGTCTTAGCGTCGATTACAGTTACGTTACCAGCAATTTTATTAGACCCAGCCAGAGCACCCAACAAGACACGAGATACACCTGAAACCTCATCAACACGAGTTAATTTTATGTTAACTTCATAATCAGCATCTTGGCTCCCCTGATCCGTAATGCTTTTGAATAAGCCTGCGCCAAGTAGCTGTGCGGCTACCTGTCCCCTAAGTTGAATAGCTACATTATTTTCCTTGGGGCTAGGAGGGGTAACAATTAAAGCTACAACTGCGGCTTTGATTGTTTTTCCATTTACAGATTGATGCATTTTTAAATCACCAGTTGTACTGCAACCAGCTACCATTCCAAAAACAAATATTAAAACAAGTGCAAGTGAGATGTTTCTAATTTTTAGAAAGAACATTTTCCCTACCCCCTCAAAAGGCATATTTCTTATTTTTCCATGCTTGGGACCTTAAGCTTTTGTATGACGGATTCAAGTTTTAGGAGACCACCGCAATTAGAAATGAAGACATGAGAGAAAAATCGGTAACGTGAGATTAGCACAAAACCACACGACCAGGAGCTTTCCACCATAAAGGTTATCAAGGTCTTGAAAGTTGAATTCACTCAGAAAAAAGGATAGTTACTTATTGCTCATTATAGAACTGATGCGGCTGGCAGTGCTTAGAGTATAACCACTCCGTGAGCCCCGCATTTACAACATTTCCAAATGTGCACATCCTGCCTCGTCTTAAGCAATGGTTGCTGACAATATCCGCCGGGCTGGTTACGGTTTGCGCATGATTCAGGCGCGCCAGCTCATGCTTCGTTATCCCACCGGAAAAACCGCGCTCTCAGGCGTAACCCTGAGTATTCCCAAAGGACGTTTCGTCTATCTAACCGGCGAGAGCGGGGCGGGCAAATCATCCCTGTTACGTTGCCTGTATGGCGGTGCACGCCCCACATCGGGGCAGCTAACCGTGCAGGATCTTGATATGAGGCTGGCGCAGGAGCATCAGGTGCGCAAACTCAGGCGAAATATCGGTGTCATTTTCCAGAATCATCGACTGCTGTTTTCGCGTACTGTATTTGAGAATGTCGCACTGCCACTGCGCGTACAGGGGTGGAAGCCGGAGCGGTTGGTTGCCCGCGCACGTAAGGTGCTCGAGTTCGTTGGGCTGGAAGACCGCTTGTGGTCATTTCCCGAGGCATTGTCCGGCGGTGAGCAGCAGCGGGTGGCGATTGCCCGTGCCATGAGCACGCATCCACCATTGATTCTGGCGGACGAGCCAACGGGAAATCTGGATATTGGAACAGCCCGGCGCATCATGGATTACCTTGTGGAGCTGAACCGGCAGGGCAGCACGGTGATTATGGCGACGCATGATTTGCAACTCATGGAAACGCATCCCGGTGATCTCCTGTGCTTGCATGCCGGAGCGTTAGCGGAAACGCTACAGCACATGCCACCGGCAATTCATGATCATGATGACGGGCATGAATATGCAACCGGAGAGAGGATATGAGTCAGGCGAATGAGCGATCCACGCCCCGGCTTCCCGGAGGGTTCTCCCTGCCTCCATTTGGCGTGCATCAGTGGTTGGCGCTGGCGATTGTCTGTGTGGCTCTGTGGGCGCTGGGCCTTCTGTGGCTGGGTATGCAGGCGGGATCACAATGGATGGGAACATGGCAGCATGACCTTCGTTTCCATGCCTATATGGAAGGCGGCAACCAAACCAAACTGAAACACCTGGCTGATCAACTGGCATTGCTTCCGGGCGTTTCCTCGGCGCGCGTGGTTCCGCATCAGGAGATGGCAAGCTGGTTGCATGACTGGCTGGGCAGTGGCGCCGTGGATGAGGATGAATTGCTACACAGTCTTCCCGGGACGGTGGAAATCACTCCCGGCTCCGAAACGGGCGAATTTTTATATTCGGACATTGCCGATGAAGTACGGCGTCTGGGTGCCAGTCTCAATAGTGGTGAAATGCATCTGGTTCAGGTGCAGCGCTGGCTGGCGAATATCGAACGCCTGTTGTGGTTTGTGACCCTGATTTTAGTGCTGGCCATGGCCATTATTATCTCTAACACCTTGCGCATGATTCTGCTGGCACGTGCCGATGAGGTGCAGCTGATGCGCTTATTGGGTGCGAACGAATGGTTTGTGCGCATGCCGTTTATTCTGGAAGGTATGTTGCTGGGATCGGGGGCAGGGGTTCTGGCCTGGTTTTTGCTTTGGCCTCTTATACTCGGTGCTGCAAGCTGGTTTGCGGCGCTGGATGTTAGCCTTAACGGTTTCATCCTGCTGGCGCCCATGGTAT
>CAZEMN010000064.1:0-9963 GCA_964513335.1 uncultured Zetaproteobacteria bacterium
AACTTTTTCATGAAAAATCCGGGCTAGTGTGTACATTATCACTGGAAATCTCGTTTGTGAGTTCTCAAACACTGGTATTGTGCAGCATGAAATCAATGATTTGTGGGAATGAGCTAATCGGGTAGCCGGGGGATTTTAACCCCCAGCCCCCACACCACCCCGCATGCGGATCCGCACGCAGTGAAAGGCATGAGTTATTGAGTTGTTGGTTGTGATGGGGAATTCACAGACTCTAACCCATGTCACGTAATAAAACGGGTCGGACCAAGCTAACATATTGATTTTTAACATTTATATCAAAATAAACCGTGTTATCTGAGCTATAAGTACCTTTTCAGGTTCAAAATGGCCACTGTAGGCATAGTGCCGCCGCTCAAACTCGATTGGTGACAACGGGAGGGTATGCCCAGATTTTTCATAAAGATTGTCAGTTATCACCAGATGTTGCAAAACGCATCAAAATAGATACAATTCTATTATGGACAAACCATCGTTGAAGGTGGCGTTTTACACATTGGGGGCGAAAAAGCCCGTAAGGTATTGCATGGCATTGAGAAAAAGACGCAAAAAACACCAAGGCAGGCCTTGGAAATGGCCCGCAAACGTATGAAGGAGGTGTGCTCATGAAACCCATTGATGAACTTGAGGTCATGTTCGCCGAAACAGGCGAACTGGATGAAGTACGAGCTTTAGCCGCCAAGAAAATCCTGACTGCGGATATCCGTCATATGATGGACGAAACTGGCATAAACAAGACTCAGCTCGCCAAAAAGATGCACACGGCAAGACCTGTTGTAGATCGCCTGCTTGACCCGAAAAATACAGGTGTGACTTTGAAAACGATAGCAAAAGCGGTTGCAGTGCTTGGTGGCCAGGTCCGCGTGCAAGTTTAATCGAGAGGGTATATGCGGCATTCGGCGCCATGCTTCGGTTTTGTTGTAGTTTCCCGCTGCCCTTCTCTGTAATCAATAATTTTCCTTTGTGAAACTTTGCGTCCTTTGCGGTAAAAATCTGTTTTTGATGGTTAACTGCCCTGTCGATGACCAGGATAGCAACATGATCCGTTCACATGGGCTATAAAGTCACGCCGAAACGCCTCCGGGCGTTCTCGCAACCCAGTTCCGCGATATATTCAGTTGTTGTACCGCGCACACCAGCAATGCATTCGGCTACATAGCGTACATAGGAAGGCTCATTGCGCTTGCCCCGGTTTGGAACCGGCGCCAGATAGGGAGCATCGGTTTCAATGAGCAGTGCCTCCTCCGGTACCTGGGCGGCTACCTCGCGTAGTGTTTCATTGCGTTTGAAGGTGACATTGCCGGAAAAAGAGATGGACATACCCAGCTCCAGCGCCTGTTGGGCAATTTCCCATGTTGAGGAAAAGCAATGCATGATGCCACCGCAGGTATCAACCCCCTCCCCTTCCAGAATGCGCATCGTATCCGTATCGGCTTCGCGCATGTGCACAATGACCGGTTTATTCAATTGTTTTGCCGCCCGGATATGGGTGCGGAAACGTGCTTCCTGAATTTCCTTATCCACATGGTGCCGAAAGAAATCCATGCCCGTTTCACCAATCGCCACGCATTTGGGATGCGCCGCCAATTCACAAAGCTGGTCCACCGCAGGTTCGGCCTCGATTTCATGGTTCGGATGTACACCCACGCTGCAATACACATTTGTCCGTTTATCCGCCAGCGCAAACAGGCGTGGCACGTTTTCCAGGTCCACGGCCACGGCTACCAGCCATTGCCCGCCAGCCTCCGTATAGCGCTCAAACGCCGCATCACGATCCTCATCGAAATGTTGAAAATCAATATGGCAATGGGTATCTACCAGACGAATATTAGGCGTTGGAAATAAATAATTCATCGTTTCCGTATCCAGCCTATCTTCGTCTGTTTTTCAATCACAAAATCCTCATCGTAGCTATGGCTACGCCTGTGGTTTTGCTCAATCAAAACAGACGAATCTAACCTAAATTTGAGCGCACAATTCGATGCTTTATTTATTTCCAATGCCTTAGCCCTCCATGATCTCGCGTAAATGGGATAAGGTGACATGATGCAGAGGGTTCAAGCCATGCGGATTGGATAGCACTTCAATCCCCTCCCCTTCCGGCTCGCCGAATGCGGACACCACCAGATCAGCACCCGAAAAATCCTGATTGCGTGTATATCCGTTGACGGTCACCACGCATTTAAGCCCGGCAGCCTGCGCTGACTTCCAACCGTTACCCGAATCCTCCAGCGCCATTGTTTCCTCTGCCGTAACGCCCAGCTGTTCCATCGCATGCACATAAATATCCGGTGCGGGTTTTTTGGCTGGTACAATATCGCCTGCTGCCAGCACGGCAAATTTATCAAACCACTCCCGCCCCAGTGAATGCTCGATCAAAGCATCCAGCGCCGACGGTGTGGTCGTGGTCGCCACGCCGACAGTGACACCTGCATCATGCGCTTCTTCCAGCAAGCGCCTGACACCGGACCTTAAAGGAATACGTCCTTCGGAGATGAGTTTTTGGTATAATACTGTTTTGCTGGCATGTAGCGCCGCAATATCCTCATCGCTCATATCCGGCATGCCGCCTTGCTCAATATCAAAGCGAATGCGCTCCTTGCCACCGGTTACCTTCAGCAGATCGCCGTAAGTCGCTTCATCCCAGCGGCGATCCAGTCCCGCTTCTTCAAAAGCAAGGTTAAACGCCACACGATGGCCATCGCGTTCGGTGTCAGCCAGTGTGCCATCTACATCCCAAAGCAGGCATTTCAGTTCACTCATCATCACTCCAGTGTGTCCGTTCTGATACGGATCATTGATATAAATCGGGCTTGGGTTTTACGCCACAAATAGGTTATAATTGCATTTATGGGTATCCTGATTCAAGATGCTACTCCGCAGTCCGTGGTGGATAAACCCCGGATTAAAAAACCGCCCATGTATGAGGTGGTGCTGCTTAATGACGACTTCACTCCCATGGACTTTGTGGTGGACGTTCTGTGCCAACTTTTCCACAAATCGGAGTCTGAGGCTACCCGTATCATGCTTGCCGTGCATCATGAAGGACGAGGTGTATGTGGCATCTTTTCCTTTGAAATCGCTGAAAGCAAGACGAATCTGGTGCGACAAACAAGCAGAGATCATGGACACCCACTCAAGTGTATTATGGAAAAGGTAGAGAAGTGCCACGGAGATGAGCCATGCTGAATGACGAACTTGAGCGCACCTTAAACGACGTTTTCCGTTCGGCACATCTGCACCGCAATGAATTCGTGACGGTGGAGCATCTTCTGCTCGGTCTGCTGGATAATGCCGAGGCTGGCGCTGTACTTGAGGCTTGTGGTGCCAATCTGGATGAACTGCGAAGCCATCTTACACAGTACATCGCCGAACATGTGGCGGTGTTACCCGAAGGATTGGGAGAAACGGCTGCCAGCATCGCTTTGCAGCGCGTGATTCAGCGGGCGGTGATGCAAGCACAATCCGCAGGAAAACAGGAAGTGACCGGTGCTTATATTCTGGTAGCTGTTTTTTCGGAGAAAGACTCGCACGCGGTCTTTTTTCTGGATGAAATCGGCATTACACGCCTTGATGTGGTGAACTATATTGCGCATGGCGTGCGCAAACAGGAAGCGCTCGAATCGAAGGAAACACCGCATACCATTGAGGAAACACGCAAAAAACATGTCGCATCGCCGCTGGAGCGTTTTGCGATTGATCTGAATGCACGCGCCATGGCTGGCAAGATTGATTCTCTGGTTGGCCGGGAAGCTGAACTGGACAGGTGCATGAACATTCTTTGCCGCAGGCGCAAGAACAATCCGCTGCTGGTGGGTGAAGCCGGCGTTGGTAAAACAGCTATCGCCGAAGGTCTGGCCAGAAAGATTGTCGAAAATGATGTCCCCGAGGTCATTGCGGATGCACAGGTTTACGCACTGGACATGGGTGCGCTGCTTGCAGGCACCAAATATCGCGGTGATTTTGAGGAACGGCTCAAATCGGTGCTCAAGGAACTGGAAAAGAAGGAACAGGCCATTCTTTTCATTGACGAGATTCATACGGTGATTGGCGCTGGTGCCGCCAGCGGTGGTGCCATGGATGCCTCCAACCTGCTCAAACCGGCATTGGCAGGCGGCGAGCTTCGCTGCATCGGTGCTACCACCTATCAGGAATACCGGACCCTGTTTGAGAAAGACCGTGCCCTGTCCCGCCGTTTCCAGAAAATTGACGTGGATGCGCCCAATGTGCCGGAGTGCGTCCGGATATTGAAGGGGCTAAAACCCGCCCTGGAAGAACATCATGGCGTGCGCTACAGCATGGCGGCCATCAAGTCCGCGGCGGAACTGGCCAGTCGCCATTTACATGACCGCAATCTGCCTGATTCCGCCATTGATGTGCTGGATGAAGCAGGTGCGGCTGTGCGGGTACAGCCTGTAGCCAGGCGCAAGAAGCAGTTAAGTGTTACGGATATCGAGGCGGTCGTGGCGCGCATCGCACGCATTCCACCGCGAAGTGTTTCCGCTTCGGACAAGAAGAGCCTGAAACATTTCGAACGCAACCTGAAACTGGCGGTTTACGGCCAGAATGATGCCATTGGCGCACTGGCCAGCGCCATCAAGCTTTCCCGCGCCGGCCTTTCACATCCGGAAAAACCCATTGGCAGCTTCCTGTTTACCGGTCCCACCGGCGTCGGCAAGACCGAGGTGGCCCGCCAGATGGCCAGTATTCTGGGGCTGGAATTGATTCGTTTCGATATGTCCGAATACATGGAGGCGCATTCCATATCACGTCTGATTGGCGCGCCACCGGGTTATGTCGGCTTTGATCAGGGGGGATTGCTGACGGAAGCGGTCAACAAACATCCGCATGCTGTGGTGCTGCTTGATGAATTCGAGAAAGCGCATCCTGATTTGTTTAATGTACTCTTGCAGGTGATGGATCATGGCAAATTGACCGACAATGCCGGCCGTTCCGCTGACTTCCGCCATACTATCATCATTATGACCAGTAATGCCGGCAGTTTCGAATTAAACAGAGCCAGCATCGGTTTTGCGCCACAAAGTAGCCATGGTGACAATACCGAGGCCATCAAGCGTATATTCTCTCCCGAATTCAGAAACCGGCTGGATGCCATGATTGGCTTTGCGGCACTGGATGCCGAAACGGTACGGCACGTGGCGGACAAGTTTATTATCGAACTGGAAACACAGCTCGAAGCCAAGGGCGTAACGATTGAAGTCGGTGAACATGCCCGCAACTGGCTGGCTGAGCACGGTTACGATGAACAAATGGGTGCCCGTCCGATGGCGAAACTGATTTCCGACACACTGAAAAAAACTTTGGCCGACGAAATCTTGTTTGGCCGCTTGCAAAAAGGCGGTCGGGTCCGCGTACAGGTCAGGGACGATACATTGAAACTGTCTTTTCCAGCTTGACTTCATACTGCCTTCACTAACAATCAATCCCATGCAATGCCCAAGTTGTGGAACATGGTATGCCAAAGCGCAAGCCTTCTGTTTTTGTTGCGGCGCCATTCTGACGGATGGCAAACACAAGGCTCAACTGGGAAGCTATCAATTGCTGGAAAAAATTGGTCAGGGTGGTATGGGCATAGTCTATCGCGGTTTTGATGAAAACCTGCACCGGGACGTTGCCATTAAGGTACTGCATCAGCACATGCTCGGGAATCCAAAACAGGTGGAACGTTTTCGGCGCGAGGCCCGTATGCAGGGACAGATTATGCATCCGAATATTGTGGCCCTGCTTGACGTATATGAGGATAGTGACATTCTGGCTCTGGTGCTGGAACTGGTGCAGGGATGCACGCTCAAGGAATATCTGATTTGCAAGGAAATTCCTGACTGGTCTGAAATTCATTACATTGCCAATGGCATCCTCGCAGGTCTGGAAGTTGCCCACGAAAAGGGTGTTGTACACCGGGATCTGAAACCATCCAATGTGTTTCTCAATGATGATGGTATTGTCAAACTGATGGATTTCGGTCTGGCCAAGCCCAAAACAGGAAAGGATGACATTACAGCGACTGGCGACATGGTGGGCACCTATCATTACATGGCACCGGAACAGATTATCGGTCAGGACCTTAGTACCAGGACGGATATGTATGCCTTGGGGATTCTGCTTTACCGCATGTGCACCGGCCTGCTCCCCTTCACGTCCAGTGGTGGCGGCGAGTTTGAAATCATGGAAAAACAGGTACGGCACGATCCCGTCCCTCCCCGCAAAGTCAACGGAAAAATACCCAAGGCAATGGTTTCAATCATTACGTCACTGATGGAAAAAAAACCCGAGGACAGACCGGAGGACTGTGCAGCCGTTCGTGCCATGCTCACCGAACTTGGTGAACCGAAAAAGCCTGGCATCCCGGAAGGTTCCGGGGGAGAGCATTTCGAGTCCTATTCACAGTTTTCGGTTTCTCTCAGCCAGAATCAGAAAGAAATTGATGGCGAAAGTGAAGAAAAAGCAAGCGAAACCAGCGTCGATGACACAGATGCCATTCCAGCCCATTGCCTGCTCTGGTCCTTCAAGGTCACCTCAGAGCCGGCACCGGACAAGCCGCCTCTCGATCTCAGTTCTCCGCCCAGAATTGAGCGCAATACGCTGGAACGCTTACGCACAGCAATTAACCATATCGCTCCTCTGCCCGAAGTCTGGCATCAGGTTGAAACCATGCTTGCCGACCCACATGCCGCACCCTATGACCTGGCAAAAATTATTGATCAGGATCCGGTGCTTACATCACACGTTCTGAAATGGAGTAATTCGGCCGCCTATTCGACCTCAAGCAGCAAACCGATGACCGATGTAGCACTGGCAATTACCCGTATCGGCATGGATGCCGCGCACGACCTTATCCTGCAGGCATTGGTGCCGGAAATTGGAGATGAAAAAAATAATTCCAGCCCGGAAGTGCTGCGTGTGTGGTTTCATAGCCAGGCCATTGCTCTTTTCACCCGTACTCTGGCTGAACATGCTCAAGTCATGGATCGGCGTTCCGCCAGTATGCTGGGTCTGCTACACGATATCGGTAAACTCATTATTTTGCATATTGAGGATGAGCCCACGCTACAAAAGATCAGGGAAGGCATTCTGGAAGGAACGGCAAGCCTGGAGGCTGAATGGAATGTGCTCGGTTATACGCATATTGATGCCGGTATGATGCTGGCGTTGCACTGGAAACTGCCCCGTTCTATCCACCGTTTCATCTATTTTCACCATCATCCGTGCTGGCATCAACCGGACATATGGCCCATGGACGTACAGCCGTCCATTATGTTAGGCCACATGGCGCATCTGGCACTGCAAAGCATGGAAGAAAAACCGGATACCCAGGGTATCTGGACGGCTTCCCGGCGTACTCACGTTGAAGGAACCGAGAGCCTGCTCAGGCATCCACTGTGCTTGCCTCTTACGGATGCCCGTTTGTACTCACAGCTTAAACAGGAACTTTCCCGCCTTAAAACAATGTTTCCTGAATTATATCCCGTTAAACAGGATGCGGCTTAGGAAACCGAAAACCGGATCGAATTGCTCTTGCAACGTCGTCCGGCATATCCACGTCAAACCCCATGCTCAAGCAGCGCCATGACAATCCCAGTTCCGATGCCCGTTTGATGGTTTCATCCAATACCGAGGATGTTCCCCATATAATATCCCGGAATAATCCGTCTGTATGACCACGCACAGTCAGTAAATCATATCCACCGTCTTCCACAGGACCCAGAACTACGTCATACTGGCGTAGCAGGCGCATGGCACAATGTAATCGCGCCACGCTCATATGCGGACTATCCGTACCCAGCAACAACACACCCCGCGCACCATATGCCACAGCACGTTCCGCAAGACGGTTCATGCGCAGACCAAGGTCACCTTCCCCCTGAGGTAAAACAGATGCATCAAACCGCTGGAAGAAAGGGTGATACGGGTCATCGGCGGCAATCCATGCATGGGGATACAACTTTAGCACCCGGTTAATCACTTGAGTCGCCATCGCGGCATGGATATTTGCCGCTTGCTCAGGCGTAAATTCCGGTTGTAACCGGGTTTTGACCCTTCCCGCTACCGGTGCCTTGCAGAAAACGATCGGACGAATCATGAACAATCAACATAACGGCGTTTTAATACCTCTGGATCCGCTCCCAATGAGTAACAAAGACGCAGCCACCACATCAGCAAGACAGTTCGCGCAATCCCGTGTTTTTCCCATCGGCGGCTGGATGTCACCACCCGTCGGTGCAGGCAGGCAATCTGCCCTTCCTTCTTCAGCCGTCTGGAAAACTCGACATCCTCCATCAGCGGCTGTTCGGAAAAACCATCGAGTCTGGTAAACACCTCACGGCGGACAAACATAGCCTGATCGCCGGTGCTGATCCTTGTGAACCGGGAACGCCAGTTGATAAAAAACTCAACGATGCGAAAAGCAGGATGATGGCCTGAAAGTCGCACATCAAACCTCCCTCCAGCCACGGAAGGGTTGCGCATCGCTTGTTTTATCTCCTCGATATGACTTGAAGATAATGACGTATCAGCGTGAAGGAAAATAAAAATATTAGATTCTGATTGTGCCGCACCGGCGTTGAACTGAACTGCCCGTCCCCTCTCGCTATGTATCCATTTCACATCTGCATTTTTCAGTATTTGTAGTGTTTCATCCGAGGAACCGCCATCCACAAAGATGATTTCGTCCATTCCCCACTCGCGAATATGCGCGAGCAGCCGCGGCAGGTATTCCACCTCGTTCAGAACCGGGACAATGATAGCGACCGTATTCATACGATTGAAATCATACAATCGAAAGCGGAACCCAACCACTTCCTTTGGTACGGAAATTGGTTACTTGCCCTTGCCAGATGCGTCCTGCCAAAGCCAGCAACCGGGAACCATGTGTATAAAGCCGGACATCCAGTTTAAAATGCTCTCCTTTCAACTCCACCATGCTTGGCGGAACATAGCGCTGAAGAATGGTTTCTTCAGGCGCAAGCTCCGCGAAGCGCTTGCGGCTCATGGCTTTTCCCAGCACGACGCCCTTGCCGCCATGACGCGCGGCCGGTTTGAACACCCATTGCTTGCGTTCATGCCATGTTGCCTCGGAATCCACATCCTTCAGACGGCGTGATTCCGGCACAATATTGCGGATTAATTTGACCTCTTCTCGTGGCAGGAAATTTTCCAGGAATCCTTTTTTCCACCAGTCTACCATGCGCCCCTTGTCTCCCAACAGGGCATAACTGCGCGGATGCGGATTCAACTGCACCAGACCTTTCTCATAGGCTTTGCGGATATGTGCCAGTTCGGGCTGATCGAGATAAAAATCCGTATGCCGGTTGTAGATGGCGTCCAGTCTGACTTCTTTAACATATAACCCGTCAGGCTGGATTCTGATGTCCCCGGGACTGGCGATACATACGTCTCGTCCCTCATTCTTCAGTAATTCCGCATAGGCCAGCATCTCCGGGTACATATATTGCTGGCTGACATTCTCATCCATAATCGCAATATGCCGCCACGTGGCAGGAAACATGTTGCATAGTCTTGCCGTTAATGACTCATGCCATTCAGGAAGTTCCGGCTGTGGCAACCATCTTCCATTACCCTCACTTCCATCATCAATATAAAGGCCACCCGCATTGTTATTGATTTCAATGAGTTTCGGACCGTCCGGAGTCAAATGGAAGTCATAGCCCATCAGTACACTGGGTATTTCAGGTTCAATGCCAGCGGTTTCTGGAAGTTCGCTTTGTAGCCCTGCCAGATATTCAGGATGTTGCTTTAATTGCCACATGACACAAACAAACTGGTACATGCGTGAAAAATGATTGTGTGAAACGGGAATAGGGGTTTCCGAAGCGAGCGGCATAGACGGTTAGGGCCTGTTAACACTAATTATGAACGAGGCGACGAGGGCATTTTTGTGGCAATGCAAGGCATTTTGAGCGAAGT
>CAZEMN010000065.1:0-9846 GCA_964513335.1 uncultured Zetaproteobacteria bacterium
TTAAATGACATATCTCAGGAGGACAATGCGACATATTGTGGGCATCAAGAAGCTTAAAAAGCCCCCTTACTTCATTATCTCTTGGTGATATTTCAATAACATCTACTTCCATTTCCCAAACCATTACTTAAAATAAAAAAAAGCATTCAAATATTTACGCGCACCTAACAGTGCCGATAAGCGGAAAAATTTCCATGTATTTTTCCCATATATACGGACATAATTCCCCCATATTCCATATTCAGATAAAAACACGGAATGGAGAAACAGTGGCCCGATTCAAGTCCCGCGTCAATGAGAAATCAAAGTATCGTCCGAAAGCAGTCAAGCTTATGGATCAGGCGCATGAAGTGCTTCGCTATCATCATTACGGGCTGCGAACCGAAGAGGCGTATACAAAGTGGATCAGGTGGTTTATCAAATACAGTGGCACCCGTCATCCACGCGAGATGGGTAAGACTGAAATCGAAGCATTCCTTACCTATTTGGCCGTGGAGCGCCATGTTGCCGCATCGACCCAAAATCAAGCATTAAATGCAATCGTGTTTCTGTACCGGGATGTGCTGGATATGCCAATCAGCGACGAGCTGGCTCCGGTGCGTTCCAGGAAGCCCCTCCGGTTGCCGGTTGTATTGAGCCGAACTGAAATTCAGGCGCTGCTTGCGGAAATCGAGGGAATCCACAGCCTGATTGCCAGAATCATGTATGGCGGCGGGTTGCGACTCATGGAGGCGCTGCGGCTGCGCGTTCAGGATATTGATTTTGGCAACGGCTACCTGACCATTCGCGCCGCCAAGGGAGACAAAGATCGCACGACATTGCTACCTGCATCCGTCATCAACGATTTAAAACAGCATCTGCAAAGGGTGCGGCACACGTTTGAGAACGATCTGAAAACGGGAACCGCCAATGTATGGCTTCCCGGTGCATTGGCAAAAAAATATCCTAAAGCTCCGCAATCATGGGAGTGGCAATACGTTTTTCCTTCCAAATCATTATCCCGTGACCCCCGGAGCGGTGAAACCCGCCGCCACCATATGGACGAGTCGGGTTTGCAGAAAGCCATTCGGGCAGCCTCTAAACGAACCATGATCAACAAACGGGTAACGACGCACACCCTGCGCCATTCATTTGCCACGCATTTGCTGGAAGCGGGAACCAATATCCGCGTGGTGCAGAAACTACTCGGGCATGCTGATGTCAAAACCACGGAAATCTACACCCATGTCTTGCAACAGAATCTTGGGGCGGTGACCAGTCCACTGGATACGCTTGGCATGGCCGAGCCGGAGGAGAAGCGGACATGAGCGTATTGGCAGGCATTCATGCGGTAAAACACGCTCTGGAATCGGGCGATCCAATTGCCGAGATCATCATCGAAAAGGGAAAAAAACATCCGCGCATCAACGAATTGATTCATCTGGCCAGAAAACAGGGGATTCGTGTGGTGTTTCAGCCACGACAGGCATTGGAACGGTTAAGCGAAGGCGTGCCGCACCAAGGGGTGGTGGCGAGGATTCAAAGCGGGAAGCGATTACGTTTTGAGGATTGGCTGGAAGGCTTGGATCTGGACGGCAACGCATTGGTTTTGTTGCTAGACGGGGTGACTGACCCGCACAATCTGGGTGCCTGCATCCGCACCGCCGAGGCGGCGGGATGCAATGGGGTGGTGATTCCGAGGGATCATGCGGCGGATACGGAATCACCGGTCGTGGCAAAGGCAGCGTGCGGTGCGTTGTCCCGTCTTCCCGTACTCACCGTTACCAATCTGGTGCGGGCGATGAAACAGCTTCAGGAGAAGGGCGTGTGGCTGGCGGGTCTCGCCGGAGAGTCGGGGACATCTATGTACCGGACTGAACTCAACGGAAATCTGGGGTTGGTAATGGGTGCGGAAGGCAAGGGCCTGCGGCGGCTGGTGCGCGAGCGGTGCGATGCGTTGCTCAGTATCCCGATGCCGGGATGCGTCGAATCATTGAATGTATCGGTGGCGACGGGGGTGGCCCTGTTTGAGATTGTCCGCCAACGGCAGAAATGAAAAACGGGTGCTTTTCGAATTGAATCAGGCGGCTTCTTTTTCATCCTTACTGTCTTTGGGGTCGATGTGTATGAAAACCTGCCCGCAATACTGGCAATGGCCTTTGCCATCCTTGAGATTGATATAAACCAGAGGATGTTGCCCGTTGTCTGAGCAGGAGACAACATTTTCGGTCACTTTAATCTCGGATCCCATACATATCCTCCTTGGCCGTTTCGAACGGCGGCGAATTGTGTCGGGCGGTACATTTATGTCAAGCTTGGGACATTGCCAGCCTGGACGAACGAATGAGGTGTGTGATGGAACATAGAGACAAAATCCTGATTGAGGGTCTTGAAGTACGCACGGTTATTGGCATTTATGACTGGGAACGGGAAATTCGCCAGACAGTGCGGCTGGATATGGAAATTGCATGGAATGTTTCGAAAGCGGCGGCGAGCGACGCCATTGAGGATACTCTGGACTACAAGGCCGTGGCCAAGCGGCTTATTTCTTTTATTGAAGGATCCAGTTTTGGGTTGATTGAATCACTGGCGGAGTCCTGCGCAAAGATTGTTATTGAAGAATTTGGTGCGCCATGGCTGCGATTGAAACTATCCAAACCGGGAGCGGTGCGTGGCAGCGAGAACGTCGCTGTAGTGATTGAACGCGGTAGCCCGCATTATTCATAAATACTGCCGAGCCCTTGCTTGTTCCTTTGTTCACAACGTATCCCCCATCGGTCGTCCGTATGCATGGATACGGTCTCCTCTCTCGGAATGGTCGCTTCGGGGCCACGCTGTCCGTTGCGAACAAAAGTCCGGCACAATCATCACGGCGATTCATGAATAATGCGGGCTAAATTGAAACGACCGGTGCTGATTGGCATGGGCTCGAATATTGAACCCGAACAGCATTTATGCGCCGCAGCGGGGGCCATTCGGGAACGATTTCCGGATGCTGCATTTTCGAGTGTATATCGTTCCGCTGCCGTAGGCATGAACAATGCAGCAGATTTTCTCAATGCATGTTGCCTGATTGATACAGTGATGGAGTCTGCACGATTGAATGCGTGGCTGAAGCAATTGGAAGATGCCCACGGACGGGATCGCTCACAGGGACCGTGGAAGCCACGCACCCTTGATCTGGATGTATTGATGCGGGGAAATGAAGTGGTGGATGATGATTTATACCGCTATGCGCATGTTTATGTGCCTGCCGGAGAATTGGTGAAATTATCGTCTCCCGCAGATGCTGCCGGAGAATTGCAAAGCGTATCTCTCCGCTTGTAAATCACGTTCGTGCGTTTACACTGCATCCGTCCAGCGAAGGGTTTTGTGCCGCGTTCGGATACCAGTTTTAATTGATAGGGAGAGCAATCGTATGCTGTTGGTGGTGCCCGCCGAAATACGTGATAATGAGACCCGGGTTGCGGCAACTCCTGAAACCGTTAAAAAATTTGTACAACAGGGTTTTGAGGTGCGGGTGCAGCAAGGCGCAGGTGCGGGTGCGTTTTATGCCGATGAGGACTATAAGGAAGCCGGTGCTGGTATCGTAAGGGATGCTGCCAGTTTGTATAAGCAGGCCGATATGGTGCTCAAGGTGCGGGCACCGGAAAAGAATGAAATCAAACGTATTAAAAAAGGCGCAACGGTCGTTAGCCTTTTCTCCCCTTTTACCAACCCCTTGCTCGAAGCTTATGCCAAACACGGCTTGAGTTGTTTTGCGTTGGAGATGGTACCGCGCATTTCCCGGGCTCAGGGCATGGATGTGCTTTCTTCCCAGGCCAATATCGCCGGTTACAAAGCTGTGCTGTTGGCGACGGATTATTATAAGCGGTTCTTTCCCATGATGATGACGGCAGCGGGTACGGTGCAACCGGCGCATGTGCTGGTGATGGGTGCGGGTGTGGCCGGTTTGCAGGCCATTGCCACGGCGCGCCGTCTGGGGGCAATGGTTGAGGCATTTGATGTGCGCGCCGCGGCCAGAGAACAGGTGGAAAGCCTGGGTGCAAAGTTTGTCGAGGTCCCCGCGGAGGAGGATGCCGAGGATGCCGGTGGGTATGCCAAAGAGATGGGCGAGGAATACAAGCAGAAACAAGCTATTTTGATTGCCGAACATGCCGCGAAAGCGGATATTATCATCACCACAGCCCTGATCCCGGGAAAACCCGCACCCGTACTGGTTACCGAAGAAATGGTTCAGCATATGAAACCGGGCTCGGTTATTGTGGATATGGCGGCGGAAATGGGTGGTAACTGTCCGTTGACCGAACTGGATAAGGTGGTCGTCAAATACGGCGTAACCCTGATCGGTGAGAGCAATATTCCATCTCTGATGGCGGCGGATGCCAGCAGCCTGTATGCGCGCAATCTTTATAATTTTGTTGAGTTGATGTGCGATGGCGAGGGGAGGCTGGACACCACGGTTGAAGACGAAATCCTCGAAGCAGCATTATTGTGCCGCGATGGCGAATTTCTGAAGCCACAGTTTCTTAATCTGCGTGATTCATGAATACTGTCGTGTCCTTGCTTGTTCCTTTGTCCGCAATGAATCCTTGTTCGAGCGCCCGTACGCATGGTTATGCGCTTCCTCACAAGAATCCATTGCAAACAAAGGCCCAGCGAACAAAAAGGCCGGAGGCCGTTTGGACGAACGCAAGGTCGCCCGCAGGGGGAGGGCCAAAGGCCCGAATCAATCATCACGCAGATTCACAAATAGCGCAGATTAAAGGAGGCACATCATGAATCCTGAAGTCGCGAATGCCACGGCGGCGGTTGATCCGTTTATCTTCGGTTTCACGGTATTTGTACTGGCTATATTCGTTGGTTATCACGTCGTATGGAATGTCACTCCGGCGTTGCATACGCCGTTGATGAGCGTCACCAATGCCATCTCAGGCATCATTATCGTGGGTGCAATTCTGGCGGCGGGGCCTTCAGATTTGAATGTTGGCAGTGTGCTGGGTCTTATTGCCGTTGCACTGGTGGCTGTGAATATTTTTGGCGGTTTTCTGGTGACACAACGGATGCTGACCATGTTCAAGAAGCGTAAGTAATTTATCATCTCATGAATCGGGGTTGTTGATGTCTGCAAACATGGTGGCTCTGGCCTATCTGGGTGCTGCGGTGCTGTTTATTCTGGCACTCAAGGGTTTGTCCAGCCCCGAATCCGCACGCCGCGGCAATCTCTTTGGCATGATCGGTATGGCGCTGGCCAGTGTCGTGACGCTAAGTATGGCGGGCGTGCACAATTACGTGTGGATTTTTGCCGCAGTTGCCGTGGGCGCAGGCGCTGGAACCATGGTTGCCCGCAGGATCCCGATGACTCACATGCCGCAACTGGTTGCCGCCATGCATTCGCTGGTGGGTTTGGCGGCGGTGTTGATTGCCACATCGGCACTATACAATCCCGAAGCTTATGGTATCGCCATGACGGGCGGTGGTTTGCATTTGTCCAGCCGTATCGAAATGTTCCTTGGCACGTTTATTGGTGCAATCACGTTTACCGCTTCGATAGTGGCGTTTACCAAATTGCAGGGGCTGGTATCCGGCAGGCCGCTGGTATTTGCCGGTCAGCACTGGCTGAATCTGCTGTTGGGTATTGTCATGATTACAGCGGGTATTATGTTCTGCGTAACGGAAGGCTGGATGCCGTTTCTGGTGATGACCGGTATCGCGCTGGTGCTTGGCGTGTTGCTCATCGTACCCATTGGCGGTGCGGACATGCCGGTGGTGGTATCCATGCTGAATTCGTATTCAGGCTGGGCCGCGGCGGGGATCGGGTTCACGCTGGAGAACAATATGCTGATTGTGGCAGGCGCTTTGGTGGGGTCTTCGGGTGCAATCCTCTCGTATATCATGTGCAAGGCGATGAACCGCTCTCTCATCAATGTATTACTGGGCGGTTTTGGCGGTGCGGGGGCATCTGCATCCGGTGGCGCGGATCGTGCGGCTGAGGATCGGCCGGTCAAGGCAGGTGCGGCCGAGGATGCGGCCTTTCTGCTGAAGAATGCCGAAAGCGTGATTGTTGTACCCGGTTATGGCATGGCTGTAGCGCGGGCACAGCATGCGCTGAAAGAAGTGGTGAATGTGCTGATCAGCGCCGGAGTCAAGGTGCGTTTTGCCATTCATCCCGTGGCCGGGCGCATGCCGGGGCATATGAACGTATTATTGGCCGAAGCCGATGTGCCGTACGACATTGTGCAGGAAATGGATGAAATCAATCCGGAATTTGCCGATGCGGACGTGGCGCTGGTGATTGGTGCCAACGATGTGACCAATCCGGCAGCGAAGAGTGATCCCAATAGTCCGATTTACGGCATGCCGGTGCTGGATGTGGCCCGTGCGCGGCATGTTATTTTCATCAAGCGCTCACTGTCGCCCGGCTACGCGGGAATCGATAACGATCTGTTCTATATGGACAAGACCATGATGTTGTTCTCGGATGCCAAAAAGGCCTGCGAGCAGTTGCTTCAGGCGCTGGATTAGAGATCAATCTTTTCCTTCGGGAAACGCTCAAGCAACAACAATTCAGAAACGTAAGAGTTTAAACGGATTGTATCATCGGAGCGGGCGGTTTCAGTCGTGCTTTCCGGCAGTGAAAATCAGCCGCCGCAAGCTGTTGACATTGCCAGAGTGCGTCACTATGGTTCGCGGCCCTTCGACACCTCATACGAGGATGAATGAAGGATATTTTTTGAATGAGGTGGTTGATGCCGACGATTAATCAGTTGATCCGCAAGGGCCGAAAGGACAAGCGGAAAATCAACAAGGTTCCCGCACTGGATGCATGCCCGCAACGCCGTGGCGTATGCACGCGCGTGTACACTTCCACGCCGAAGAAACCGAACTCGGCTCTGCGTAAAGTGGCGCGTGTGCGCCTGACCAACGGCCAGGAAGTGACAGCCTATATTCCGGGTGAGGGCCATAAGCTGCAGGAGCATTCGGTGGTGTTGATTCGCGGCGGGCGTGTGAAGGATTTGCCTGGCGTCCGCTATCATATTTTACGTGGCGTATTGGATACGACCGGCGTGGACGGACGCAGGCAGGCCCGCTCCAAGTACGGCGCCAAGCGTCCGAAGTAAGCAGGAGTAAGAGATGCCGCGTAAAGGTCCCGTAACACCTCGTCCTGTCACTCCCGATGCCAGATTTGGCGATCGCATGGTTTCAACCGTAGTCAACAAGGTGATGTGGGACGGCAAGAAGAATACCGCCGAGCACATTGTTTATGGCGCAATGGAAATTGCCGCCGGGAAATTAAAATCCGAGCCGTTGAGCACCCTGCATAAGGCGCTGGAAGCCGTAAAGCCATTGGTGGAAGTAAAGTCCCGCCGTGTGGGTGGCGCAACCTACCAGGTACCGATAGAAGTGTCCGAACGCCGTAAGGAATCATTGGCAGTTCGCTGGCTGGTAGAATTTGCGCGCAAGCGTTCCGAACATACGATGACAGAACGTTTGGGAAATGAGATTGTAGATGCCGTGTCCGATCGTGGCGGAGCGTTCAAGAAACGCGACGAAACGCATCGCATGGCCGAGGCCAACAAGGCCTTTGCACACTACCGCTGGTAGCAGCAGTAGTTTTTAAGTTTGTTCTTGACAATTTGATGAAGGAGTAGCGGATCGTGGCCCGTAAAACACCATTAGAGCGTGTGCGTAACATCGGTATCATGGCACATATTGACGCCGGTAAGACGACGACAACTGAGCGCATTCTCTATTATACCGGCGTAACGCATAAGATCGGCGAAGTGCACGATGGCGCTGCAACTATGGACTGGATGGAGCAGGAGCAGGAGCGTGGCATTACCATCACCTCCGCAGCGACGACCTGTATCTGGGATAATCATCAGATCAATATTATTGATACTCCGGGGCACGTGGACTTTACCATTGAGGTAGAGCGTTCATTGCGTGTGCTGGATGGCGCTGTCGGCGTGTTCTGTGCCGTAGGTGGCGTGGAGCCGCAGTCCGAGACGGTGTGGCGTCAGGCCGATAAGTATAGTGTCCCGCGTATTGCCTTTGTGAACAAGATGGACCGTACAGGAGCGGAATTTTTCCGGGTGGTAGACGAAATCACGGAACGCCTGGGGCACCATGCTGTGCCCGTCAATCTTCCCATTGGTGCTGAAGAGGGTTTCAAGGGCGTGGTCGATCTTATTCGTATGAAGGCTGTTGTCTGGAAGGACGAGGCGATGGGCGCGGAGTATTCCATTGAGGATATTCCGGATGATCTGGCCGATCAGGCGGCGGAGTATCGTGAACAGCTGCTGGATTCCGTGCTGGTTTATGATGATGATCTGATGGAAGCTTATCTGGAAGGTGCCGAGATCGATGAAGCCGCGCTGAAGACGTGTGTTCGCAAGGCCGTCATTGATATCAAACTGATTCCGGTGCTATGTGGTACGGCCTTCAAGAACAAGGGCGTGCAGACACTGCTCGACGCAGTGGTCGATTTCATGCCTGCGCCGGTAGATGTTCCGGCCATCAAGGGTCATAAGGTAGATTCGGAAGAAGAGGATTCACGTCCGAGTTCCGATGATGCCCCCTTTGCTGCACTGGCATTCAAGGTGATGACCGACCCTTATGTTGGCACATTGACCTTTTTCCGCGTCTATTCCGGCGTATTGGAAGCGGGTTCCTACATTATCAATTCCACCAAGGACAAAAAGGAGCGCATTGGCCGTATCCTGCAAATGCACTCCAATGACCGTAAGGAAATCAAGGAAGTACGTGCCGGCGATATCGCTGCAGCCGTAGGTCTGAAGAGTACGACAACCGGTGATACGTTGTGTGCGGATAGTGCGCCGATTGTCCTGGAGCGTATGGAATTCCCCGATCCGGTAATTTCCGTGGCTATTGAGCCAAAAACTAAAGCCGATCAGGAGAAGATGGGCATTGCTCTGGGTAAGCTCGCGGCTGAGGATCCTTCTTTTCGCGTACACACCGACGAAGAAACCGGCCAGACCATTATATCCGGTATGGGCGAGTTGCATCTGGAAATTATTGTGGACCGTATGCAGCGCGAGTTTGCCGTGGATGCCAATGTTGGCAAGCCGCAGGTGGCCTACCGTGAAACAATTCGCGCTACGGTTAAATCCGAGGGTAAATTTATCCGTCAGTCGGGCGGGCGTGGCCAGTATGGCCATGTCTGGCTGGAACTGGAGCCACAGGAGCCGGGCGCAGGTTTCGAGTTTGTAGATAAAATTGTCGGTGGCGCTGTGCCGCGTGAATATATTCCGGCAGTGGGCAAAGGTATTGTCGAGGCGATGGAGAACGGTGTGCTGGCCGGTTACCCGATGGTGGATATCAAGGCGACGTTATACGACGGTTCTTATCATGATGTGGACTCATCCGAAATGGCGTTCAAGATTGCCGGTTCGATGGGTTTCAAGGCGGGGTGTGGCAAGGCCAACCCGGTGCTGCTTGAGCCGATCATGAAGGTGGAAGTGGTGACCCCGGAAGACTATATGGGCGATATTGTTGGCGATCTGAACCGTCGGCGCGGGCGTGTACAGGGTATGACTGACCGTAGTGGCGCCAAGGTGATAGATGCGGAAGTGCCTTTGTCCGAAATGTTTGGTTATGCCACGCATGTGCGATCCATGTCGCAGGGACGCGCCAACTACACCATGCAGTTTGAGCACTATGAAGAAGTGCCGAATAATATTACCAAGGAAATTATCGCCAGCGTTAAGGGCTGAAGCGAACAGTAAGGAGTAAGAGTCATGTCGAAAGAGAAATTTGAGCGTAACAAGCCACACGTCAACATTGGCACAATTGGTCATGTGGATCATGGCAAGACGACGCTGACGGCTGCGATCACGAAGGTTC
>CAZEMN010000066.1:0-9761 GCA_964513335.1 uncultured Zetaproteobacteria bacterium
GCGATATGCGTAACCAGTTGAATTTGTTTGAGTTTTAACCGGACAGTTGTGATGCCGATTAGGGCTTTGCTGGCAATGTTGCAGAGGAGCCACCTCTATGCACCGCTTGCTTGCCAAAGCGTTCCCGAATGTCGTCTGCAACGCGATCCACCTGTTGTTGATGTGCGTGTGTTGCGTCTAGAAACATATCCCCCTGCCGTATTTCCAGATGTTGTAATTCACTTACCCCCATACCGGTCAGGCGGACAGGTTGTCCGTTCCAGTGCTGTTGCATCAGTTGCTGCAGCACATGCCATATTTCAGATGTGACATCCGTAGGTGCTGCAAGGTGTCTGGATCGGGTAATGGTGGAAAAATCTGCGAATCGTAACTTCAGTTCGATACACCGCGCCAACTTATCGGTATTACGCAGGCGGCGCATGACCTGCTCGGTTAGGCCAAGCAAGGTGCCATACAAGACGTCTTTCTGATCGACATCTTGCGGGAAGGTTTGTTCATGCGAGATGGATTTGGCCTCACGATCCGGTACGACAGGACGGGAATCCACGCCTTGCGCACATGCCAGCAAGTGGCGGCTTGTTTTCTGTCCGAACAGGGGTTCAAGCTGTTTCATGGTGGTTTTGCGTAACCCAGCGATATTGTGAATGCCGATGCCTTTTAACTTGCGTTCAGCCACGCGGCCTACACCCCAGATTCTTGAAACGGGCAAGGGATCGAGAAATGCCTGTATGCCATTCGCGGGAACGACGACAAATCCATCCGGCTTTTCCAGATCACTGGCGATTTTGGCCAGCAGTTTATTGTGGGCGATACCGATGGATGCAGTCATGCCCAGTTCGTTACGGATCATGGTCTTTATCTTGTGGCCAATGCTTTGGGCCGATCCGAACAGGGCGAGGCTGCCGCTCACATCGAGGAATGCCTCATCCAGGGAAAGTGGTTCAACAACAGGGGTGAATCGTTCAAAAATAGCCCGTATCTGATGCGATACTTCGCTATAGCGTTCAAGCCTTGGTGGCAGAAGAACGGCTGCCGGGCATAATCGCAATGCGGTACTGACCGGCATGGCGCTGTGGATGCCGAATGTCCGCGCGATGTAGTTGGCGGCGGCGACCACGCCACGTGCGTCGGCTCGTCCACCGACAATCACCGGTTTGCCTCCAAGTTCCGGGCGATCGTGTATCTCCACCGAAGCAAAGAAGGCATCCATATCCACATGAATGATGGAACGCATACGTTCAGGCATGCCGCTTCCAGACCAGTAGCTGATTGTTTGCGGGCATGGCGTAATCCTTGAGAAAGGACATCCCGTTATCGTTAGCCAGTTGGTTGACGGCTTCAAAATCCCTGATACCACTCAACGGGTTTTGTTGCCTGAGATGCTGATCGAAGCGTTTATTGCTCTCGCTGGTAAAGGTGCCCTGATACCGGAAAGGCCCGTACACGCATAAAATACCTCCAGCCTGAAGGACCTCACCTGCTCCCCGGAAGAAGTGTGTGACGCTCTCCCAGGGCATGATGTGCAGGGTATTGGCACTGAAGATTGCACTCGTTGAAGTAATCGGCCATGGATGCTGGCAAACATCCAGAATAATAGGGGAGCATACATTTTCTAATGTGCCCGGAACCGGTTGTGCCCTGATTGTGGCCAGATTTTCTTCCAGATCGCTGGGCTGCCATGTCAGATGCGGCAGGTTCCGGCTAAAATAGAGAGCATGTTTTCCCGAACCGCTGCCGATTTCCAGGACATCCCGACTGTTTCCAAAAATATCTTTCAATACTTCCAGAATCGGACCCTTATTGCGCTCGCATGCTTCTGAAGCGGTAAGCATGTTTTGGGCAAGCCTATCGCCGCCCATGAGTTTTACAGGTGGCTTTTAGGCATTGGAAATAAATAATTCATCGTTTCCGTATCCCGCTTCCAGGCTATATTCACCTATTTCTCAATCACAAAATCCTCATCGTAGCTATGGCTACGCCTGTGGTTTTGCTCAATCAAAACAGATGAATTTAACCTACATTCGAGTGCGCAATTCAATGGCTTATTTATTTCCAATGCCTTATGAGGCAATATATTCATTTCAGCCCTTCTGCAGCCTTGGCAATTCTCCCCACGGCATCTTCCAGCGTGTCCTGCGAGACGGCATAGGAGAAGCGGATATGGCCGGGGCTGCCGAAGGCCGTGCCGGGTACCAGCGCCACGCCGGTTTCGTCCAGCAGCCATTCACAGATGGCTACATCATCGGTTAGTTCGGTCCCTGTTGACGTTTGTTTGCCAACCCAGTCGGCAACGGATGGAAACACGTAAAAGGCACCATCCGGTTTGATGCAGTGCATGCCGGGAATGGCATTGATTGCGGCCACCAGCCACTCACGGCGGGATTCATATGTCCGCACCATTTCCTCCAGTGCATCGGTCGGGCCGGTGAGGGCGGCCAATGCCGCTTTTTGGGAGATGGAGGAAGGGTTGGAGGTGCTTTGCCCCTGAATTTTGGCCATGGCCTTGATCAGATGCCCTGGTCCGGCGCAGAAACCGATGCGCCAGCCGGTCATGCAATAGGCTTTGGAGACGCCGTTTAAGGTGATGGTGCGGTCTTTTAAATCAGGATTGACCTGAGCAAAGGTGGCGAATTGTTTGCCATCGAACAGGATTTTTTCGTACATATCATCCGTGGCTACGGCAACATCGGGGTGCTGGCGAATGACTTCACCCAGCGACGCCAGATCCTCAGCAGAATAGGCCATGCCGGTCGGGTTGGAGGGTGAATTGAGGAGTAACAGTCGCGTTTTTTGAGTGATTGAGGCTTCCAGTTGGTCTGCTGAAAGCTTGAAGTTGTTGTCCGCCGTCGTGTCTACGATGACTGGCGCTCCTTCTGCGAGCAGCACCATATCCGGATACGACACCCAGTATGGTGCGGGAATCACCACTTCATCTCCTGAATTAATCATCGCCTGAAGCATATTGAAGATGCACTGCTTGCCGCCGGTGGAGACGAGGATGTCCGCGGCTTCATAATCAAGGCCGTTGTCCCGCTTGAATTTTTCTGCAATGACTTGTCGCAGCTCCGGGATACCGGGTACCGCCGTATAGCGGGTAAAGCCTTCATCAATGGCTTTTTTGCCGGCTTCGCAGGCAGCTTTCGGCGTGTCGAAATCCGGTTCACCGACGGATAGCGAAATGATATTGCGCCCGGCAGCACGCAGTTCGGCTGCCTTGGCGGTGATGGCCAGTGTGGCTGACGGTTTTACTTGCTGGATACGATCCGATAATTTAATCATGGCGGTGATGCTGCCATGCGTCACAGTCCGTTCAAAGCATTTATGATTTCTTTATCTGCCTCCGCTACAATGCGCCGACCTTAATGATTTCTGGAGAATTTTCTTGACCGATAATATCCGCGAAATTCCTTATAACTACACCTCCTATTCCGACCGCGAGATTGTATTGCGGTTCCTTGGGCAGGAAGCATGGGATGACCTGAATATCCTGCGCGATCAACGCAGAACGGGAAGGAGCGCACGCAAGCTGTTTGAAATCCTGGGCGATGTATGGGTCATATCGCGCAATGCATTTCTCAAGGATGGATTACTGAAGCAGAAAAAACGTTTGCGTGCCATGCAAAGGCTGCATAAGGATCGGCTGGCGCGTATCGAGGCGGCGGCTGACAGCAACGAACGGGTGTTGCGTATCGTTAACCAGACCCGGGAGATGCTGGAGGCACTTAATGGCTGGTTCGTGGCAACGCCGAAGCGGCGTAAGCAGGCAGCCAGAGCCTTCGCCCGGCATACTCATCGCAATAATGTCCATTTTGATGCTTACACACTGACGCATCACGCTACGGATGCCACCGACTGGCGGCAGGAATACCCTTTTTGCGTAATTACCCCGGATACGCCGGAGGAAATTCCCGGTTTGGTGACGGTGGCGCGTGAACTGGGCATGACCGTGATTCCACGTGGCGGCGGGACCGGGTTGTGTGGCGGTTCCGTACCTCTGCATGCCGATACGGTGATGATCAATGTCGAGAAACTGGATGCTATTGAACCGGTCGAAATACGTGATCTTGGCAAGAAAGGCAGGGTACAAACCATTACAGCACAGGCGGGGGCAGTAACCGGCAAGGTGATGGAGGCATCCCGCCCGCATGTGTTTGCCACCGATCCGACCAGTCTCTGGGCCTGCACCATCGGCGGCAATGTGGCTTCCAATGCGGGCGGCAAACATGCCGTGATATGGGGTACCTGCGTGGACAATCTGCTGTCCTGGAAAATGGTGACGCCGGACGGCCATTGGCTGGTGGTTACGCGTATCAATCACAATATGGGAAAGATACCGGCGGATACGGATGTACAGTTCAGCTTGTCACGCTTTGATGCCGACGGAAAAACACAACTGGGTGAGTCGGAAATCCTGACAATCCCCGGTGCTATTTTCCGTCGCGAAGGGCTGGGCAAAGATGTAACACGCAAGGCGCTGGGGGGATTACCGGGCGTGCAGAAGGAAGGCGTGGATGGATTCATTACCGAGGCCACATTTGTATTACACCAGCCATTTAAATATACGCATACGGTGTGCTGCGAATTCTTTGGTCAGGAATTAACGGCGGCGACTCGCGCCATCGTCGATATCAAGACACATGTGGACGGACTGGATGCTGCGCATCTGGAAGGGCTGGAGCATTTTGACGAGAAGTATGTAAAAGCGATCGGTTATGCAAGCAAGACCACGCGCAGGGAACGGCCACGCGTGGTCTTGCTCATTGATATATCCGGTAATAACAGGCGGTCGGTAGCGAAGGCTTGTTCGGATATTTGCCGTATAGCCTCAATGGGCGACGGTGAAGGTTTTATCGCCACTTCGGAAGCGGATCGCAGGCGTTTCTGGGAAGATCGGGGGCGGATGGCGGCCATTGCCAGACATACGCGCGCTTTCAAACTCAATGAGGATGTCGTCATCCCCTTGCCCAGACTGTCCGAATACAATGATTTTATCGAGCATCTGAATATCGAGAATTCAATTGCCAACAAGCTTGAGGGGCTGGATGCGATTGACGATTACATCAAGGCTGTCAGCGAGCGGGTAACTGAAGGCGATGCCCTGAGTCTGTCCGAACTGGGGGTGGAGGATGACGGTTTTCTCATTGACAAGCTGACACAGTGCCGGAAAAGCATCTCTTCCACGCGCAAGTACTGGCAGGCCTGTCTGAGCGGACTGGACGCTCCAGCAGGTAAGTTAGAACGCTGTTTAAACGATGTTATCTACGATCCCCATGAAACATTGTTTCGTGTGATTCAGCGGGGAGGCTTACGTATTTCCTACCGGCGTGAAATAGAACACCCGCTGATGGATTTATTGCGTGGCCATGATGTGTTGCAGCAGGGCGTGCGCGAACAGCATAAGAAGACGCTGTCCCGCCGTATCGTGATCGCCACGCACATGCACGCCGGCGATGGCAATGTGCATACCAATGTGCCGGTCAACTCCAATGACTATGAGATGATGAAGCGTGCGCATCACGCCGTGGATCAATTTATGGCCAGGGCCGTTGAACTGGGTGGCGTCATATCCGGCGAGCACGGTATCGGCATCACCAAATTGTCTTACATGTCACCCGAATGGCTGGAGGAAATGGCCGTATACAAGGAAAAGGTGGACCCGGAGGGGATATTCAACCGTGGCAAACTGCTTCCCGATACCGACCTGACCTTCACCTATACCCCCAGCTTCAATCTGCTGGAGATGGAGTCCGTGATTCTTGAAGCGGCGGATTTAACGGCCTTGTCCGAAGAGATTTCACCCTGCCTGCGCTGTGGCAAGTGCAAGCCGGTATGCAACACCCATTTCCCGCGTGCTTCCATGCTGTATTCCCCACGCAACAAGATTCAGGCGGCGGGCGCCATCATCGAAGCTTTCCTATATGAATCACAGACCGGGAGCGGCATTTCGTTCGAACAGTTTGCGGGGCTCAGGGATGTAGCCAATCATTGTACCATTTGCCATAAGTGCGAAGCGCCATGTCCGGTGGATATTGATTTTGGTATCGTTACCGAACGTATGCGGGCGCTCCTGAAAGACAAGGGGCAGGCCAGCTTTAACCTGGTTTCCCATTTATCACTGATATTCCTGGTAGCGAGAAATCCCAATGTGGTGAAGTTGCTGCGCGGGATTGTGATCCGTGCCGGATATGCAGGCCATCGTTTGTTGCACCGGGCGGCCAGGGCCGCAGGACTTGTCACGAAGACGCCGGCGGCGAAGCGCAATCTTTCGCAGGTTTCGGCACAAGTGATCAGTTTTGTCGAACGGCCCTTGCCCGAGGTGCCGTTTACAACCACGCGTTCCATGCTCGGTATCGACGGGCGCAACAAAAACGAGATTCCGGTGCTTCGTGACCCGGAAAAGGCCAATGGCCGCGCTGTGTTCTATTTTCCCGGTTGCGGTTCGGAACGCCTGTTTTCTCAGGTGGGGCTGGCGACGCAGGCGATGCTGTTCGACCTGGGGTTAAACGTGGTTCTTCCGCCTTCCTATCTCTGCTGTGGCTATCCTTCCATCGCCAGTGGCGATCATAAAAAGGGTGATCAGATTACTTATGACAACCGCGTGCTGTTCCATCGTATCAAAACGGCGCTTTCCTATCTGGATTTTGAAGCAGTGATTATTTCCTGTGGCACCTGTTTTGACCAGTTGGCGAAATATCAACTGGAGCAAGTATTTCCGGACGCACCGCTGATGGACATTCATGAATATCTGATGACACAGGGTGTTAGCATATCCGGTGTCGACGGGGTGCAGTATATGTATCATGAACCTTGCCATACACCACTGAAACGGCATGGCTCGGAGGCGGTGATTCATTCACTGTTGGGCGCGTCTTCAGTCCAGTCAGCCGAGTGTTGTGGTGAAGCGGGAACACTGGCTGTGGCCAGGCCCGTCATCGCCGGTAAGATTCGTGCCCGTAAGGAAGAAGAGATGGCTAGGGCCAAAGCAAAGCTTACGGCCGATGCACCAGCTAAAATCTTGACCTCCTGCCCGTCCTGCTTGCAGGGGCTATCCCGGCTGGAAGATGAAACGGATGTTAAAGCGGACTACATCGTCATTGAACTCATTCGCCATCTGAAGGGTGAGGACTGGCAGAAGCAGTTCATTAAAACCGTTAAGCAGGGCGGCATCGAACGGATACTGATGTAGCATGATAATAGCCATGCAACGAATGTTAATTGCGGCAACGCTGTTGCTCGCCGCTTGCGCCACGACACCTCCGCAGCATCTCGATAATAGTTGCTCCATCTTCCGTGAAAAATCCGATTGGTATGACGATGCCAAGGATTCGTTCAATAAATGGGGTGTTCCGGTGCATGTCCAGTTGGCCATTATCTGGCAGGAATCGCGTTTCCGATCCCAGGCCAAGGCGCCCAAGGATACGCTGCTTGGCTTCATTCCATGGGGGCGCAAATCTTCGGCTTACGGTTATGCACAGGTGAAGGATTCCACTTGGGACTGGTACATTGAAAAGTCGGGAAACTGGGGTGCGGATCGGGACGATTTTGAGGATGTGACCGACTTTATCGGCTGGTACGGAAACATGTCCCATAAAACACTCGGCATCTCCAAATGGGATGCTTACAATCAATATCTGGCCTACCATGAAGGCCATGGCGGTTTTACCCGTAAGACCTATTTGAAAAAACCGTGGTTGATCGGTGTGGCACGTAAGGTGAAACGGCGGGCGGAACGGTATGGGGCGCAGATTGCCGCATGCAAGGATGAACTGGAATCGAGTTGGTGGCCATTTTGATGGTGAAGATACTTCTTATTCTTTTGCTCGCTGTTGGTTGGTCGGCGTCCGCCTCGGCCATTCCGGCATTCTCACGCCAGACGGGGGCTTCATGCAGGCTGTGCCATTTCCAGGGTATGCATTCATTGAACAAATACGGGCGCGATTTTTTGAAAAACGGTTTTCGTGAAGGTAGAGAAATGAAGGAACACCGCAGGAAAATCGAGAAGAAGCGCCGTAAGAGCAAGTGATTTGTTGGACATTGAGCAGATCAGGGATGACTGGAACAAACGCGGGTTCTCTGAAATTTATAAGCTAAAATCCGATCGCCCATAATAAATGACTGGTCGGTGCCTGGTCTTGATTCGCGGGAGATGTATATACGGGCGGCTAAATAAAGAAAGCTGCACGCCTCTGGCACGTCCTTTCGCTCCGCATGTCGTAGCCGGTTCCAGAGGAGTATCGCACGCAATGAGTTGAAGCTCCATTGTAGGAGCGGGATTGGCAGGCATAATCCTTTCGACTACTGCTTACCCTTCGCTTGACTAATTCTTACCATCAAGAAACCATGGCACTATGACTATTCGTAAGACACAGGTTTTGAAACTCATTGCTGATCATCGTGAAGAGCTTGAACGGTTTGACGTTCAGGCGCTGTACCTGTTCGGTTCTGTTGCCCGGGATGAGGCAACAGAAAGCAGCGATGTGGATATCGAGGTTGAGTTTGCATCGACCCCCAATTTTGATCGTTATATTGATCTGAAATTCTATCTGGAAGACCTGCTTCAGACTTCTGTTGACCTGCTCACCAAGTCATCCATTCGCCCTGAAATTGCTCCCTATATTGAAAAAGAGGCCGTTCGTGCCGCGTGATTGGCGGCTGTTTGTCCATGATATGATTCAGGCATGTGAAAAAGTTCGGCGCTACACCAAGGGCATGAATCAACAAGCTTTCTTTGAAAATGAATTGATACAGGACGCCGTGTTGAGAAACCTTACTATCATTGGCGAGGCAGCATCGAAAGTGCCCGATGATATCCAGCAACAATTTGATGGTATCGAATGGCGCAAAATTGTTGCCTTCCGTAATATCGCCATGCATGAATATTTTGGGCTGGATCGCGATATCGTATGGGATGTCGTGTCCCGCAAGGCGCCGGAACTTGTCACACAACTTCAAGGCATGCATTTTTGAGGTGATGATTCAGGAAAAGCTTTGATTCGTGTTTTTCCGTTAGGCGGGTCGTTACCGGACAAGCATTGACTTGCCGGGCCCGAATCTTAAACTGCCGCATTCCTGATGGGGGATCGTCTAGCGGCAGGACTGCGGACTCTGACTCCGCCAACCGTGGTTCGAATCCACGTCCCCCAGCCAGTTTTTTTTGGGGCTTTATGAACATGAAGTCTTTTTAATCCAGTATTCACTATATTTCAATAAACAATCTATATAGTTCGAACTGTCCGGCGTTATTCCCTCCTCCCCTCCCTATAGATTGCGCCGGATGTTCCAGGCCCCGGCTCCCCGCCGGGGCTCTTTTTTTGCTTATTTTATTTCACTGAGGTGAATTCCCGGAATCATCGACTACGAAGGCGCCTCAGCTATCGGACTCTTCATAAAGTTCTCTTTACTTCAGTTGATGGTGTGCCCGGAAACTGAATTCATTATCATATAATCAGGGACTGAAAACTGTTCTGAAACGTAATCCTTTCAGCCATGAAAGACTTCACCGCATTGAATTTGAGGGAGATACTTGGTTATATTGGGAAGTATTTGAATAATGCTGGCTCCTGGAAACAACGGCATGGCGGCTATGACAGCAGAAGGAAGAACTATGAATCGAACACTTGCGGGAATATGCCTGACGGCATTATTGTTTCCTAACGGAAATGCCCTTGCCGACAAGGTCAACCCCCCGGTTGGTGAAAATATGGGAGCCTTCACAACTGTCCGGTTAACTTGAATGATTATAACGAAAACCTTTTTTAATA
>CAZEMN010000067.1:0-9731 GCA_964513335.1 uncultured Zetaproteobacteria bacterium
CTTCCACCTTCCGCCGCTGTTTATTGGTTTCATCCAGCACCCCGGCCAACTTCGCCGCCTCATCCGCATCATGCGTGGATAACAACCGCATCGCTTCCTCGCCATGCCGCATGCGTCCAGCCGCATTGATACGCGGCGCCAGATAAAACCCAATGGTTTCCGTCGTGACTGCTTTCCTGACTCTGGCCACTCGCATCAGCGCCGCCATACCCATGGAGGGCGTCGAATTCAACCGTTGCAGACCATGATGTACCAAAACCCGATTCACGCCGACCAAATCCATCACATCGGCCACCGTTGCCACCGCTACGCGGTCCAGCAATTGCCGCAGGTCGTACGCGGGAGGCTTACCCTTCTCTTTCAGTCGTTTCCAAACCGACATCAGCAGAAAGAAAGCGACACCTGTACCACACAGTTTCCGATCGGCAAAGCCACAGTCCTGGCGTGCCGGATTGAGCAATGCAAAGGCATCGGGAAGTTCCGATTCAGGCAAATGGTGGTCGGTAATAATCAGATCAAACTCGAGTTTCTTCGCTTCGATACAGGCACCAAAACATGTCGTTCCGGTATCCACGCTGATGCCAATCCGGGTACCGGTCGCCGCAACTCCGTGGACAACGCCCGCATCAATCCCGTGTCCATCATCCGCCCGGTGTGGAATAGAGAACGATACTTCCGCACCCGCACCGCGCAGTGCTTCCACCAATATCGCCGTACCGTTGACACCATCGGCATCGAAATCACCGAATATATGAATGGATTCGCTTCCCATAACGGCTTGTACCACCCGATCCGCCGCTTTATCCATATCCTGCATTGCATCAGGGTCAGGCAAATCGGAAAGGCGCGGTGTAAAAAAAGCATCGGATTCGCCCATATTTCGTGCATCTAACAGCCCTTGCCATGCCATAAGCGGATCGTTGGCCTCAAGTGCCCCGTTCCGCCATACCAGTTTGCGTCCACGTTGTGTTTTTGCCTTCGGAAGCGATGTCATAAACGGCGCAGCACGGCAAACAGCGTCTCTTCATCCTTCACACTGGAAGGATTCCATGTTTTATGGCGAAACAGGTTAAAATATGATTTTGTAAGATGAACGACATGACCTTCTCCCGCAAGAAGAAGGCGCTCCGGCAAAGATTCTTCCGGTTTCAGAAGGTCAGGCAACCGATCCGCTTCAGTAATGGTCATGTTCACATCCTTTCCATCCACAACCGCTTTTAAAAAAGGATTCCGGGTCGCAACCGTCGGCATGCCTTCCGGCGCGTGGGCTGGCCAGACACTCCCACCCCAAATCCACAAACCGTGAATGTCAGGTTGTCCGCTACGATGTGGGGACTGATTGTTATGCAACACCATTTGAATCTCGGATATTAAACGCATCAATCGTCCGCCATCGGGGCCTTCGGGATGCCGGTTCGGTAATGTTTTGCCGGAAATCCGTGCAAAAGACGAGGGCCGGGCATCCATTGGTTCGCAACAGGCAAGCAACAGGGCCGCACCGACATGCAACAAATGCATCCCCTCCTCTCCCAACAATGGATTCAACACATCGCATAGCCAGATGGCATCTTCCGCACACCATGGCACCAACCCTTCCGGCATCACCCGCACCGTGTCACGGCCCAACTGGCTGGAATACGGCGAAGCCATCCAGCACTGTTTTGTATCCGCCGGAATGTTGCCGCATTGAGTCGCCAGCAATACCGCAAGGGGTGCATCCACAATCGCCGCATACCATTCAAGTGGCGTTTTATCTTTACATGAAAACCATTGCCGCCTGCGAAATTCCAGCTTCTTGTCCCATGGTAATAATGCCGGATGAAGCGTTAGCGCCTTATTCCCTTCGATAAGAGCGTCACTGACAATCAACATATGCGTCCCGTCGGCAGCAGACGATTCAGCTATCAAGCACCTTCCGCACTGCATCCTCTGTGGCATCAATGGTCACCGGACTGGGTACATTCTGCATGGCCGTATCCGGATCCTTCAGGCCATTGCCGGTCAGCGTGCAAACGATTCTGTCACCCGGCTTGAAAGCGCCGGATTTATTCAGCTTGATGACACCGGCCACGGAGGCAGCCGATGCCGGTTCGCAGAATACGCCTTCGAGACTGGCCAGCATGTCGTAAGCTTGCAGAATCTCCTCATCCGTGACGGCTTTGATACATCCGCCGGACTCATCGCGTGCGGCTTCCGCCTGTTTCCACGAAGCGGGTTTGCCGATACGGATCGCGGTCGCCACGGTTTCGGGATTCTCCACCGGTGCACCATTAACAATAGGGGCCGCACCTGCCGCCTGAAAACCGATCATCTTCGGCAAGCTTTTGCTGATGCGCTTTTCAAAGTATTCCTTATACCCCAGCCAGTAAGCGGTAATATTGCCTGCATTGCCCACCGGCAGTGCATGGTAATCGGGTGCAAATCCGAGCTCATCGACAATCTCGAAAGCAGCAGTCTTCTGTCCCTGAATACGGTACGGATTAACCGAATTAACCAGCGAAATGGAACCGTCTGCGGAAATCTTGCGCACCAGTTCCAGCGCATCATCGAAATTACCCCGGATCTGAATGACTTTGGCCCCGTAACGCATACTCTGCGAGAGCTTTCCAAGCGCAATTTTACCTTCGGGAATAAGTACATATGCTTCCATGCCGCAATTAGCGGCATAGGCGGCAGCCGAGGCGCTGGTGTTGCCTGTGGAAGCACAGAGAACCTTGCGTGAACCGGCATTATAGGCTTGGGTGACAGCCATCGTCATGCCGCGATCCTTGAATGATCCGGTAGGATTTAGTCCTTCGAATTTGAGAAAAATCTTCAGTTCAGGGTTGATGCTATTACGCAGATTCATCGACTCATGCAACGGCGTCCCCCCCTCGTAAAGGGTGATGACCGCATCATCCTCGCCAATGGGCAGGAACGCCCGATAGCGGTTAATCACTCCTTCATAACGTGGCATAGTTATTATCCTTCCATGTTGTGTAACTGCTCAGATTGCTTCTTTACGCAGAATCAGCACATCTTTTTCAACGCTGGCAAGCGCGATGATACGGCTCATCGCCGCCTGTAAATTTCCCTCGCCAGTCTCATGAGTCAGCATGATCACAGGCACTGCGCGCCTGGCGTTGCGCTCCTTCTGCATCACGGCTTCCAGACTGATACGGTGATCGGCCAGAATGGATGTCACCGAGGCAATCACACCCGGTTCGTCTTTCACCATCAGGCGCAGATAATACTCGCACGCAACATCCGCCATCGGCAGCGTTTCCAGTTCCTTACGTTCGGCAGCCACGAAACCCATTGGTGGAGCCAGTTTGCCAACATCATCCTGTCCATTATCCGAGCAAATCCGCGCGATGTCCATGATGTCGGCCACCACCGCCGATGCCGTTGGTCGCTCACCTGCACCTCTTCCGAAATACATCGTATGCTCGACAAAATCGCCGGAAATTTGTACGGCATTGTAGGAGTCGGAGACTTGTGCGATTTGAGCATCCAGTGGAACCAGTGTCGGATGTACGCGCATTTCCACCTGTTCCACAGTACCATGCCTGCCATGCGGCTTGGCGATACCCAGCAGTTTGATGTGGTAGCCCAGTTCTGCCGCAGCATCAATATCCGCAGCGCTAATTTGGCTTATTCCTTCGGTGAAAACCTGATCGAAGCGAATCTTTGAGCCGAATGCCATGGCCGCAAGAATGGCCAGTTTATGGGCCGTATCGACGCCTTCAACATCAAAGGTCGGATCAGCTTCGGCATAACCCAGTGCTTGCGCCTCTTTGAGTACATCCGCGTAATCAGCACCCTCATTTTCCATCTTGGTGAGAATAAAGTTGCACGTCCCGTTCAGAATTCCGTGTACCGATTCAATGGCATTGGCGGCAAGCCCCTCACGCAGCGCCTTCAGGCATGGAATGCCACCACCGACGGCTGCTTCAAAGCCGATGGCCACGCTCTTTTCCGCTGCCAGAACAAACAGTTCCTCACCATGTTTGGCAATCAGCGCCTTGTTGGCCGTCACCACATGTTTGCCATGCGTGAGCGCTGTCGCCACAAACGTTCGCGCTGGCTCATATCCGCCAATCAGCTCCACCACCAGATCAACATCGTCGGCATTGACCACATCCGCCGCATCATCGGATACCCTGACGCCGGAAAAATCGAGCCCCCGATCGCGTCCGGTATCCTTATCCGCCGCCGCTACCAGACGAATGGTTTTGCCCAGTCGGCGCGCCATCAGTTCCTGTTGCTCCAACAAAATACGGGCAACACCTGTCCCAATGGTTCCGAGTCCCAGCAGCCCTACTCTGATTTCACTCATATCAAAAACTCCAATTCGTTAACCACAAAGACACAGAGGCACAAAGTTTAACCCAATGGATAGAAATTCATTTCCTTTGTGTCTTCGTGCCTTTGTGGTGAAAAGTACCTATGCACCGGCATTGAGAAACTGGCGTATGCCACGCAATGCCTGCCGCGTCCGATGCTCATTTTCAATCAATGCAATACGCACATATTCGTCGCCATATTCACCAAAACCGATACCGGGTGAAACTGCCACGCCTGCCTCGCTCAACAGTTTCTTGGAAAATTCGAGTGATCCCATCGCCTTGAAATCATCCGGGATTTCCGCCCATGCAAACATCGAAGCCTTGGGCTTCTCGGCCATCCAGCCCATTTTATGCAATCCGTCAACCAGCACATTGCGGCGCGACTGATACATATTGCGAATCTCGCCCACACACTCCTGAGGCCCGTTCAACGCGGTGCATGCGGCAATCTGTAGCGGTTGGAACATACCATAATCCAGGTAGGACTTGATCTTGGCCAGCGCTGCGATGATTTCCTGATTACCCACCATGAAACCAATGCGCCAGCCGGGCATGTTGTAGGTCTTGGACAGGGAATAGCACTCCACCGCCACATCCCTAGCTCCCGGAACCTGCAAAATGGACGGACAGCGATAATCGTCGAAACAAATCTCGGCATAGGCAATATCCGATATGACGATCAACTCATACTCCCGCGCCATGTCCACCAGTTTGACATAAAAATCGAGGTCAACGACCTGAGCTGTAGGATTTGAGGGAAAATTAACCACCAGAACTTTCGGTTTCGGCCACGAATCACGTACGGCTTTTGCAATACCTTCAAAGAAATCCACCCCCGGCCCAATGGGCACATGGCGAATATCCGCACCGGCAATAATGAAGCCATAGGGATGAATCGGATAGGCCGGATTCGGGCAAAGAACCAGATCGCCGGGATTGGTAATGGCCACGGCCAGATGCGCCAGTCCTTCCTTGGAGCCAATGGTAACAATCGACTCGGTCTCGGGATCCAGATCAACATCAAATCTTCGTTTGTACCAAGCGCACACAGCGCGGCGCAAGCCCGGTATACCGCGAGACACCGAATAACGATGATTGCTGCCGTCCTGGGCTGCCTCACACAGCTTGTCCACAATATGCTGGGGTGTCGGCTGATCGGGATTACCCATGCCGAAGTCAATAATGTCCCGCCCGGCATGACGGAGTTCCATCTTCAACTTGTTGACGACGGCAAAAACATAAGGAGGGAGACGTTTTATCTTCTCAAATTCGCGCATGGATTCGAATAATATCTCCCTGAATCAAATCGCCGAACGGCCCGGGGAGTGTAGGCAGCGACATGAAACCGGTCAAGAAAACCCACCTCACACGTACGGGAGACGTCGCTCTGACTGGCATAAGCGACTAAACTAACCCCATGTCCACCCCCATGCCGAGAAAAACACTTGCCCGGCTCACTCTTCTTGGCGCATGCGCCGGAGCGCTAGCGGGCTTTGGCGTCCTGCTCTTTCGCTGGTGTATTGATGCAAGTCAGTCCCTGTTTCTCCCCGGTGCACAAGTGGGTAATTATGAAAGCCTTCCTGTGTGGGCGCGGTTATTGCTCCCGGTCACAGGCGGTTTGTTACTTGGAATAATTTTCTCGAGAGTTCCCGCCCGCCATCTGAAAATTGGCGTGGTCCATATTCTGGACCGCATCCACCTTCCTGACGCCGGACGGTTGCCATTGGGCAATGCACTGGCCCAGTTTCTGGGTGGCATTGTGGCCATTGCCAGCGGCCATTCCGTGGACAGGGAAGGGCCCGGCGTGCATATCGGAGCAGCCAGCGCCAGCTTGATTGGCCGCGTGCTAAACACCAATGCCGAGGAGAATCATACCCTGATCGCCTGTGGTGCGGCAGCCTCCATTGCCGCCGCCTTTAACACACCGCTGGCGGGCGTCGCATTTGTCATCGAGGTTCTACTGGTGCGCTATCAGGTGATACGATTCTTCCCGGTTATCATGGCCGCAGTTGTCGGCGCTGTCATCAGCCGCGAAATATACGGATCTTCTCCCGCCTTTACCATCCCTCCGATTGATCTGGGGTCTCTGCTAGAACTGCCTTATATTGCAGCCATGGGGCTGACCGCAGGCCTTCTAGCCATGCTGTTCGTCAGTCTCAGCGAATCCATCCTGCGCGCCACTAAAATGTGGCCACTGACACGCTGTTATGTGCTGGCGGGATTATGCACGGGATTACTGGCCTGCTGGACCCCTCAGATTATGGGTATCAGCTATGACACGCTGGAGGAAATGCTGCAGGGACAGGTGGCTATCGGTTTGGTTGTAGCCCTGATCTTCACCAAACTTATTGCAACCGCTGTGTCCATCGGTTTGCGCATCCCTGGAGGATTGATTGGACCGATGCTTGTTATCGGAGGCGCTGTGGGCTCGGCAGCCGGAATTCTGGCCAATGATTTATACCCTGCCCATGCCGGATCAAGTGGTTTTTATGCCATGATTGGCATGGCCGCCATGCTTGGCGCAGCATTACGCGCACCGATGACTGCCCTGATCGTCTTGCTGGAACTGACGGCAAATCCCAACATCATTTTGCCTGGCATGCTGGCCGTGGTCAGCGCAAACTTGGCCAATCTGTTGATTCTCGGCAAAGATTCTGCCTTTTCCACCATGTTACGGGTGCTGAAAAAATGATGGATTGGCTCATTTACTTCCCCATTGACGCTAACAGCGCTTCTTCCTAGCGTGTCGAAAAGCCTGTTATTCTTTCGAGGGTTCATACCATGCCAAAATACCGCCGCTTCTCCGATGCCTCTGTCAGCGAGAAGATTCTTGATACCATATTTCTCATTGCGATTGGTATCGGCACGCTTTTCGCTGTTGCTTATGTCTACCTGACCCACGAGGGACTGGATGGAAAACCGGGCTTAAGCGCGGAGGATATCCGCATTGCCTATTATGGCACCAATCAGCACTCCCGGCTGGGCGCGGCCCTGCATGGCCCAATGGCCGGAAACCTGCCCATCGCGGAAAAGCGGAAGGTTATTTTTGACTGGCTTGAACACGGCCATAAACAACAGGAGTTTGAGGCCAAGGTGGCTCCGATACTCAACAAATACTGCATTATGTGTCACTCTGAGGAAGCAGGCTTGGGATTACCCCCGCTCACTTCTTTTGCCGAAGTGTCAAAGCTGACGGAGGAAGATACAGGCGCCTCTATCTTAAGTCTGGTGCGCGTTTCGCATATTCATCTTTTTGGTATATCTTTTATTTTGTTCTTTCTTGGCCGCATCTTCATATTGTGTGAAATGCCTGTCATGGTAAAACGCATCACCGTAGCAATTCCATTTCTGGCCATGCTGCTGGATATTTTTTCATGGTATGCAACCAAATTCATTCCCGGTTTTTCCTATACGGTTATTATTGGCGGAGGTCTGATGATCTTGTCCATAGGCATTCAGATAGTGGTGTCTATATATCAGATGTGGTTCTACAAACCCAAGGTGGAACCAATTGAAATGTAGTCTTTGTCAGGGGAAATAGCGCTCTTTACAGGGTGTTTCGCACTCTGGCGATTTTATTTGATGGATATATAATATGTATTCGACCACAAGGAGGAAAAACCATGAAAAAAATTATCTCAATGGCGCTTGTATCTGCTTTTTTCGGATTGAATACCCAGGTAGCCATGGCAGACGTTAACGTATCCGGGCTATTCAAGAAAAAATGTGCAATGTGCCATGCCGTAGATAAAAAGAAGGTTGGCCCGGCACTGAAAAATATGAACCGCGACCCGAACGTGTTAAAAGCCATCATTGTCGATGGCCGCAAGATGATGCCTAAATTTGGTAAAAAGCTGGACGATGCGGAAATTGACGCGTTGGTGAAATACATCCAGTCAAAGTAACCCTGAGGAAGCTGGTGGAAACACCTTTTTCACGATGTTACGAAAACTGAAAAAACGATAATCTCAAAACCGATGATTACTATGCATGAAGAACGGTGTCTGAACCGCCGTCACCGGTCAGAATTCTGCCATGCCTGCCGCGACACATGTCCTCAGAATACCATTGACATCAGTGGCTTAAGCATTCGGGTTGATACCACGAAATGCGACCTTTGTGCTCTGTGCATTACTGATTGCCCAACTGAAGTGTTCACGCATAAGGACTTTTCTCCGCTGGATTTTCTTGCGGAGATCAAAGGAAGGCAAACACTCGACCTGCATTGTAAATTTATGGACAGCCGTGAATCAAGGCGGGGGCATGTGCGCTTGCCTTGCCACGGCCTGCTGGATGACCGCCTCCTGACCGGATTACATACTGTGGGTGTGGAACATGTTTACTTGCATGGAACAAGCCAATGCGATGCATGCCCATCCCGGGTGGGAAGCTCCCGTTTATCGAAGACAATAAACTACGCTTCACCCGAAATGCAAAGAAATTTTCCCTGCATTCATATGGATTGCGATAATGAGTCTGCTTCCCCGCTGACGGAAGCTGAACCAAGCTCACAACACCCCGGAACACCCGTGACCCGCCGCGGTTTTCTCGATAAAATGCTTGAGGTGTCATCACAAACTGCTGCCTTTGCAACCATGGGCGCCCTGCTCTTTAATCCTGCGGAGGATCCCTCTGTTGAAACACCTGAGGCCGCACCTGTACCGGAACAGAATGAGTTCACAAGAAAACACATTCCTCAATCCCATCGTCTTGCCCTGTTTAGCCTTGCCTCAGTTCAGGCCTCCGAAAGCAGCAGCGCGAGCGCCTGCTCATGGTTCCACGAAATCCATCCGCAGGGAGTATGCGATGCCTGTGGCATTTGTGCCCTTCAATGCCCGACTGGTTCCTTGCTGATTGAGGTTTCAGAGGAAATGCTTGAGGTCAAACATCAGCCCGCCGCCTGTATCGGCTGCGGCCTGTGCGTTTCGCTATGCCCAACGCAAGCGCTACGCCTTGATACGGTGGATAATGACATTCTCTTTACTGAAGCCCCTGTCACTACGCTGTTTCAATGCCACCAAAGCATCTGTAGCGCATGCGGGCAGCTATTTACATATTCAGGAAGTGGCCGAAACATATGCCATTCCTGTGAAAATGAGAAACGCATAGAGCACGATATTTTTGGACAAGATGGCCATTTCCGTCCCATCAAACAGGGGCGTTAGAAGCGTGGGTGCTTCTTCAACGGGTATAATTGCCGAGACCAACAATATCAGATGGTTGTCGCAGCCTGATCCGTAAGTTTTTCAGGGACGGCTACTTTATCATAGTCACCCCTGCCTACAAATCAAAGCGGTTCTTTCTGCACCAGTGGAGGAATGTTACCACCCGTTTTGCATGTTGATTCCGCACGCGTTGCCTCATTGAAAAAGGTAACTGAAGGGTCAGATACGTTGCCTCACA
>CAZEMN010000068.1:0-9720 GCA_964513335.1 uncultured Zetaproteobacteria bacterium
TGCCTGTCAGCGCCATGCAGATTGTGATGGGGAAATATCTGGCGGTTTTGCTGCAAGTGGTTGTGCTGCTTGCATTTACGCTTGTTTATCCGCTTTCTCTGGCCACACTGGGCAATATTGACGCTGGTCAGATTGCCGCTTCCTATATGGCCGCGCTGCTCCTGGCAGCACTCTATACGGCAGTTTGTATCTTTGCCTCATCACTGACCCGTAATGCCGTGGTGGCTTATGTACTGGGACTGTCTCTGCTGCTGGCTGTGTTTCTGCTGGCGCAGGCTGCGCCATTGTTCTCGCCCACCGTGCAGAACATACTGGAAATCATGAGTCCGCTTTCACATTACCAGAGCATGCTGCGCGGCGTGGTGCATCTGGACGATGTTGTGTTTCTTCTGGCCCTGTGTGGCGTGTTTCTCGCTGCGGCACACTTCCAGCTTGAGCGCCGGAGATGGATGTGATGGATCGCAGGAAAAGCATCCGCCGCAAGGCATGGTTTACGCTGCTGACGGCCCTGTTGGCCGCATTCGCCATCACCGTGGCGGCGAGCGCTCTGCATCTTCGCTGGGACATGACCGAAAACGGGATGTACACATTGTCGGATTCCACCCGTGGCGTTCTGGATAAGCTTGATGAACCCGTCATGATCCACGCCTATATTACAAGAGACCTGCCGCAACCGTACGGCCAGTTGAGGCGCTTTGTTGCTGATATGCTGCGCTCCTATCACGAGGCGGGGCATGGCAAGGTCGGCTTTGAAATTGTTGACCCCGCTGATGACCCCAATGTAGCGGCATCACTGGCTGCGTTGAAGATTCCCAAAGTGCAGGTTCAGGTGATCGAAAACGATCAGGCACAGGTCAAGCAGGGATACATGGCCGTGGTGGCGGAATATTTGAACAAGAAGGAAACCATTCCCGTGGTGCGCGGTGAGCAGGGGTTTGAATATCTGTTAACGGGTAAAATCAGGAGATTGACCGGCAAAGGTCGCGTGAAGATTGGCGTGGTGGCCGGGTTTGGTGCCAAGGATCTGGTCCGGTTGCGAAGCTTTAAGCAAAGGGCATCGGAAGATTACGAACTGGTCATGGTCAAGCCGGATAAGAAGGCCATCGACAAGGATGTCAGAGCGGTCATAGTGGCCGGATTTAACCAGCCACCGTCTAAAGTTGAACGCTATGCGCTGGACCAGTTCCGTATGTCGGGCAGAGGCTTGCTTATCCTTGCCGGCAATGTCGATCCACAGCTTAGTCAGGGGTTCATGGTGAAGAGCGTGGAGGCCAGGGCCAATGCGTGGTTGAAGGACTTTGGTATTGCGGTGGAGCCGGGACTGGTCATGGACCCGCGGGCGGCACGCATCAACGTTAATCAGCGGCGTGGCATGCTGGTGTTCAACAGCGTGGTGGATTATCCCTTTGTTGCTGAAGTGGAGGGCCTGGATGAGACCAACCCGATCACACACGGGCTGCAAGCCATATCCGTACCCTTTGCCTCGCCGCTGGCATGGACCGGAGATGGTCCGCATGGCGATGTGTTGCTGACATCATCCGCGATGGCATCCATCCAGAACGGGCCACCCTATGATGTTAATCCTCTTGTGCCCATGAGCAAACGATTCGATGGTCTGACGCGCAGACAGGTGAATTTGGCGCTGGTTGAGCAGGGTGCGGCCATATCCGCATTTTCCGGTCCGCCAAAAGGTGTTTCTGTCACAAAAAAATATATTGCAAATACGGAACATTCCCGTGTGCTTGTGGTGGGCAGCCGTTCACTGTTGGACGATCAGTTTATGAGTGGCGGTAATCTGGTCTTTGTACTCAATACGCTGGATTGGCTGGCCGGTAATGAGGGATTGATTGATTTGCGCTCGCGCGGCGTGATTCAGCGGCCATTAGCGGCGCTGACGAAGAATGAACGTTCCATGTACAAAGGGCTGTGGATGTTTGCTTTGCCATTGTTCATCGTGGTTATGGGCCTGTGGCGCTGGCGTAAGCTCCGTTCATTGGAGGCCGCGGTTTGAAGCGTTCAGTTTTGTGGGTGGCATTGTTGATTCTGATCGGTTGGTCCGCATGGCAGTTTTCAAAGCCGGAACTTGCGCCACAGGTGCATGAGCCTTTAAAGACACCGGATATTTCAAAGGTTGTCGCCATTGAGCTTGCGCCTGCATCCGGAGCGCATGTGCGCCTGAAAAAAGAGGGGGAAAAATGGATGCTGGCCGGCAAGCCGGACGTACCCGCCAATGAAGAATCGGTACGGCATTTGCTGCATGATTTGGCCAATATGCGTGTGGTCCGCGTAGTCACCCATACGCATACGCACGATAATGCGCTTGGAATGAATTCCGGCACAAAACTTACCTTGCTGGATCAAACAGGCACCGTGCTGTTTACCCTGATGGTGGGGAAACAGGGCAGTGACCTGATTTCCACGTATGTGCGCATCGGACAAGCGCCGGAAGTGCTGGCCGTGGACAAATCCTTCGTCTGGCAGGTGAGGCGCGATCCAAACGCATGGAAAGCGCCACCGTCCAAGCCTCATGATACAGGTGAGCCTGCCAAGAAAACCGGTCAGGATACAAAAAAGGGTTTATCTCTAAAGAGCCAATTGCAAAACTCTGGGTGGATGAGTGGCAATCCTACTTTGAGTCCATTTTCGGGATGAAATAAGATTCATGGTGGTTCCATGGAACAAAATTACAGCTCGGAAATGGGCCAAAGTGGGGAAGCTGATCGCCGCTCACGAGCTTTGCAATTGGCTCTAAGAAGTTCATGACGAATTCCCGTCTGATTCTGTTCGATTGTGATGGCACACTGGTGGATTCCCATCACCACATTACTGCCGTGATGCAGCAGGCTTTTGCGGACTGCGGGTTACCTGTTCCGGGTGATGCTGAAATTACCGGCGTGATCGGGTTGTCGCTGGATACGGCGATGGCTCAAATGCTACCGGATACCGATGCTGCAAATCGGCGGAAGATTGCCAATACCTATCGCAAACTGTACCGGGATATGCCCAGCGAACACGGATTACATGCTGGCGTTCGATCGACTTTGATAACATTGCAGAAGAGGGGTTATAACTTGGGCATTGTCACCGGGAAATCGCTGCCGGGTCTGCGGCGCGTGCTTGACGAGTTTGATTTATCTCGCTTTTTTATGGTGTGGCGAACGGCGGATCAGTGCCCGTCAAAGCCGCATCCGGGAATGGTGAACGAATGCATGGCTGAAATGGGCGTGGAGCGTGCACAAACCACCGTGGTCGGCGATGCATGTGTAGACATACAGATGGCAATCGCCTGTGGTGTGCCCGCAATTGGCGTGTCTTTTGGCGCGGGCTCTCATGATGCACTGATGAGCGCCGGAGCCGAAGGTGTTGTGGATTGCTTTGATGAACTGAGGGCGCGCTTTCCACCCTTGCGGCAATTGGTCACATCATCCACGATAGCCCCATGAATAAAGCCGCCAGGAAAACCGTCAAATATAGTCTGATTCTTCTTGTCCTGCTGACAGTGGCATTGCTTGCGGCCCCGTTCTTTATCGATGTCAATCACTATAAGGGATTGATTATCGAAAAAGCCGAACAGGCCACGGGACGCAGGGTTGAGATAGGCGGATTACACGCTTCATTTTTTCCATGGGTGGGCGTACGTCTTGATGATGTGGGTATTGCCAATCGCCAGGGCTTTTCGAATGAGGACTTCTTACAGGTGAAAAGTCTGGATGTGCGTCTGGCATTGTTGCCTTTGTTGAGTAAACGGGTCGAAATCAAACGCTTTGTGCTGGATAGTCCGAAGCTGTTGCTGGAACGTGATGCCAGCGGTGCCGGAAACTGGGAAGACCTGCTTCCCGCCACGAAGGAGGAAAAGTCGGCGGATGTTGTGGGTGGAATGCAGGCACCTGCCTCAACGGGAGGCGGCGCTTCCCTGGTTGCCCTGAGCGCGAAATCCCTGCGTATGCTGAACGGCGAAGTACATTACCGGGATATACGGTCGGGGAGCGACATTACCCTGAGCGAATTTGGCATTGAGGTAGATGGTGTACAACTCGATCAACCGGTGCATGTACAAGCTTCGGGAAAGCTCTCCGGCGATACTTTTTCCGTGAAAGCGGAAGTAGGGCCATTGGGAGATTTGTCTAAATTTAATGCCGGAAAATTACCTTTACAGGCTGATATTCAGGCCAAATCCATTGCACTTGAGAAATTTACTGCTTTTATCCCAGCCCTGACTGGCCTGGGGGCGGGCACATTGGCGGTGGACGTCAGAATTGAACAGAGGCCGGATGGTTTGCGAGTGACGGCAGGCACGCTTGCACTGCATGGTGAACATGAGGCGGATGTGGCGTGGAAGATTGAAATGCCGAAGCCGGATCGAATGAAACTTGATCGTGTGGTGCTGCGTGTGGAGGGAAAGAAGGCAGCGGAAATAACAGGTTCCGTGCGTGGTATTGGGCGCAGATTGCAGTATCAGGTGCGCATTAATACGCCAACATTGAGCCGCAAGCAGTTATCGGCATGGATGCCGGATTTGCAGGTTTTGTATGCCGTGCACCCTGCCCCCTGGAAGCAGGTTAAGCTGGGGTTGTTGGCCGCGGGTGATGCAAAGCATGTGGAGTTGCGGGATCTGCAACTGATATTGAATAAGGAGCTTGTTCAGGCCTCCGGGAACGTTCGGTTTGGAGCCGGTCCCGTTGTGCGGTTACGGATTGCCTCTAAAAGCCTGCATATAGACCCGTGGTTGCCGCAGCCGGAAAAGGACAAGACCCAAAGCCCGACATCCGTCAACGATAAGCCGGGTATTCACATGATACCTTATGCCTACGCTGAAGGTGCAAGAATCGGCCAACCGCAAACAGGAAGCCGGAATGCTGATACAGCCGACGCACGGATTGGCCAGCCACAAGCCGTAAACATGCCTGCCGATGCCGGAACGGCCGAGCCGGATTTGCGCTTTCTGAAATCATGGCGTGTTACAGCCGGGTTGCAAGTGGATCATTTGTTCCTGCATGGACTTGATCTGGCGTATCTGCATGCCACGCTTTCCGGCAAACGCGGAACATTCACCATGGATCCTTTCCGGTTTGAACTGGCTGGCGGCCAGGTCAGGGAGAAGGCCAGCGTGAATGTGAGCCTCTACCCCGCCCGCTGGACCGAGTCGGTAAAGGTGCGCGGTGTGCAGGTGCAACCGGTGCTTAAAGCACTGGCGGGCACGGATATGGTCGCTGGTGTCATGCAGATGGATACGAAATTGGGCGGTGTTGGCCTGTTGCCCCAGACAGCAACGCAAAGCCTGAATGGAACGGGCCATGTGCTGTTGCGCGATGGCATGATCAAGGGTTTTGATATTGCGGGAACGTTGCGCAGCATCACCGCCCCGGGTCAACAGGGCGGTTTCAGACAAACTGATTTTTCACAGCTTTCCGGAAGCTTCAAGGTTAAAAACGGTGTGGCAAGTAATGATGATTTATTCATGGCTTCCCCCCTGTTCCGCCTCACAGGTTATGGACAAGTGGACCTTGTAGCCAAAAACATGGATTACCATGTCAAACCCCGTTTGGTGGGAAGTCTGGCGGGGCAGGGCGATACTGAAGCCGCGAGAAAAGGATTGGTGATTCCTCTTCGAATTACAGGGCCTCTGGATGCACCCAGGGTAAAGATAGAAATGGATATTAAAACGCTGATGGGGAACGTCGGGAATATCAAAGATATCCTCAAGGGCGGGAAAGGTGGATTGAAGGGTATTCTGAAAGGTGTTTTACAAGGGGGTCCTGCTTCCGGGAACCCGGCGCCGGATGCGGCGCCTGCTCCATCACAAGCTCCCGCGAAACCGGTTGACCAGATTCTGCGGAAATTGAAGATTCCGGGATTTTAGCCCGCATTTTTCATGAGACCAGAAGCCTGCCAGACTTATGGCAAATCTACTGCGCCTGCCTGTGCGGGTAGCCAAACGACCTATGGTTTTTTGCCAGTAAAAAACCCTTGTATGGAGCCTATTCGGTGCCATAGATCCGCAATTTTATGAAAATTATAAGCTAGCCAATGTTTGAACGATTGAGGTTGCATCCGGGGCGTCCCCAGGCACGGCTTATCCGGCACGCCGCCGAATATATACGTCAGGGAGTGGCAGCAGTCATTCCGACGGAGACGACTTATTCATTGATGGCGCTACCCGATGCCTCCGCAGCGATTTCCGGGATACGCCGCTTGCGGCAACTGGACAGACAACACTGGTGGTCACTGGTGTGCCTGGACTTGTCACAAGCTGCCCGTTATGTGCGCATAGATAATGATGCACACCGTATGCTCAGGCGCTGTTTGCCGGGTCCGTACACGTTCATTCTCCCGGCCAAGTCTGGCTTGCCACGCCGCATTTTTGGCAAACGCCACGATGTGGGGATTCGCATACCATCTCATGCTGTGTGCAGGGATTTGTTACAGGAATTGGGAGCGCCGCTTCTGGCAACCACTCTGGTTTTTCCCAATGAACAGGATGCGGCGACTGATCCTGAAGAGTTTATACCTTACCTCAAAGGATCGAACATGCTGGTTCTTGATGCGGGTTGGGGCGGGGCGGTGCCGACCACAGTCATCGACTTATGCGGTGATGCCCCGGAACTGATGCGAGAGGGGGCCGGTGACTGGCCTGCATGACTATTGCTAAATGGACGAATCAGCCCGAATACAAAGTACCTTCATTTATGTTGTTGTTAGTATCAGCATGCCCCATCTTTTAATGGCGAGGGATTTCTCAACATGACTCGAAAGCAGGCCAATGCTGCATCTATGACGCCGGAGGAACGTAAGTCCGCCATGTCATTGGCCGGTATTTTCGGTTTGCGCATGCTCGGTCTGTTCCTGATTTTGCCAGTATTCTCACCCTATGCACACGGCCTTCAAGGCGCTGCCGAGCATCCGATGCTGGTCGGCATTGCACTGGGCGCGTATGGCTTGACGCAAGCGCTGTTGCAAATTCCGTTTGGCATGCTGTCCGACAGAATTGGGCGCAAGCCGGTGATTGCTGCCGGTATGCTGCTGTTTGCCATAGGCAGTGTGATTGCCGCTATGTCTGATTCTATTACCGGCGTATTGATTGGCAGGGTGATTCAGGGTTCCGGTGCGGTTGCCGCCGCAATTATCGCTCTTGTTGCTGATCTCACACGTGAGGAACACCGCACCAAAGCGATGGCCATGATTGGCATGACCATTGGTGTATCTTTTATGGTTTCAATGGTGATCGGTCCTGTCCTGGGACATCTCATGGGCGTAAACGGTATTTTCTGGCTGACGGCCGTATTGTCACTTGCCAGTATCCTCTTTCTTTATCTGGTGGTCCCCGAGCCGAAACGGCAGGTGCACCACCGCGATGCCGAAGTGACGGCGGGCATGCTGGGACGGGTGCTGGCCAACGGCGAATTGTTACGGCTGGATTTTGGCGTGTTGGTGTTGCACACCGCGTTGACGGCAATGTTTGTGGTGTTGCCGATGGTATTGATGAATTCCGAGCTTCCCCTGTTGGCGGGTGCGGCACAATGGAAGCTGTATCTGCCTGTGATGGGAGCATCCTTTGTGTTGATGATTCCGATGGTCATTGTCGCCGAGTCCAGGCACAAGACGAAACAGGTGTTTGTGCTTTCCATTGCCTTGCTTGCCGTCGCCCAGATATGGATGGCGCTGTGGGGAGTATCGCTGGTGGCAATTGCGTTCGCACTGTTCATTTTCTTTGTTGGGTTTAATGTATTGGAAGCCACGTTGCCATCGCTGATTTCCAGGATTGCACCGGCATCGGCCAAAGGAACAGCGGTAGGCGTATTCAACACCTGCGAATTTTTTGGCGCATTTGTTGGTGGTGTGCTGGGTGGACTTCTGTATGTTCCAGCCCGGCACAACGAAGCCCAGGTTTTCCTGGTGATTGCAGGATTGCTGATATTGTGGTTGCTGGTGGCGCTTGGCATGGCGCCACCTCGCCATGTGGCCACGCGTATGTTACGCATTGAAGCATCGGATGAGACGGCGGCAGAGTCATTACGGCAGCGTCTTCTGGCCGTTGATGGCGTAGCTGAAGTCGAAATCTTTCTGGACGAGCAGGTTGCCTACTGTAAAGTCGATAACACGGCTCTGGATGATGATACATTGCACACGGCAGCTCAGGCTGCCTGAATTGGCACTTTTTTTGCTGGCATTTTTGGGGACGAACAAAAAGGGGTAATAACATGGCGGGAAATCAACAGGGTATGATTGAGAAAGTATTTGAATGGTTCCTGTGGAACAGCCGCTTCGTGGTCATTCTTGCGGTTATTTCCTCGTTGATAGGCATGGTGCTTCTGTTTGTGATGGCAGCGGAGAATATGTTACATCTGGCCTGGCAGTTCATTGAAATGACATTTATGGGCATTGAATATCCAGGCTACCATGTCGAAGCCGTAGGGCAGATTATATCGGCTGTGGATGATTTTCTGCTTGGCACGGTGATGCTGATTTTCGGTCTTGGTCTGTACGAATTATTCATCAGCAAGATTGATATTGCCCATAAAGATGAAAAGTCCAACAACATCCTGATGATTAATAGCCTGGATGATTTGAAGGATCGCCTGGCCAAGGTGGTGTTGATGATTCTGGTCGTGGCCTTTTTCAAGAATGTGCTGCATGTCACCTTCGATAATCCGTTGAATATCCTGTACATGGGTGGCGGTATCCTGTTGGTGTCATTGTCCACCTACTTCACCAATAAAGCTGGCAAGGGCTAGTGTCCTGCCCCGAAGAAGAGCGCACCATCAGCGAGTTCTGGCGGGATGTGCGGCAAGGCGTGCAAGTGCAGGACTGGCCGTGGCCAATTCAAACGAGTGCAACGCAGCCGAACGCCCGCCAGCACTCGCCCGAAGGGAGCCATCCCATGGAGCCAATGCAGCGTTGCGCCCCTTGCCAAGGGCACGCCATTGGCTGCGGGACGCGCCTTGCCTTGGTTCCATGGGATGGCTCTGATGGTATGCTCTTCTTCGGGGCAGGACACTAATCTTGGAGTCATCCAATGTCTGGTTGAGGAGAGGACTGGATGTCCTGCTGTTCCTGTTGACGGTTGGTGCATTTATGGTGTCCTTTCGGGAGAAGGCTCCGGACTGGTGGCAGCTTGTCATACTTTCCCTGTTTGTCCTTTGCTTTTTGTGGCGGTGGCATATTGCCTCCGACAGGGTGGGGTACATCCGCAGCAATTGGCTTGATCTGGTGTTTGTGGTGCTTTTGGCCTCGCCGGTATTGCGCCTGTTCACTGCCTTCAAGTTTGCGCGGCTTGCGCCAGCCTTACGGCTGGGCGTACTGATGCGCAAGCACAGGATACAACTGCTGAAACTCGTTTTATTCTCGCGCGACAGTTTTCCAGTGGCAATGGCTCTCGTGTTCGGCATGGTGTTTATTTTTGGTGCTAGCACCTATATGTTGGAGCATCATCAGAATCCATCCTTTTCCAGTGTCAGCGATGGATTGTGGTGGGCTTTTGTGACTCTGACGACCGTCGGTTATGGTGATATTGTACCGGTGACGGAGGCGGGCCGGATCATTGCAGCATTGACCATGGCGTTTGGCATTGCGGTGTATTCCTTACTGATTGCCAATTTGACACATTTTCTTGAAACACTGGAAGGTTCAAAGCGGATTGATAAGACAGATTCCTAGGGCCTCATTCACAATTAGTGTCCCGGTCGGGGATGGTTGAAACCCCTCGCCTTTAGGCGAAGAGAA
>CAZEMN010000069.1:0-9708 GCA_964513335.1 uncultured Zetaproteobacteria bacterium
ATTGAGGTTGTCATCGAATCCACGGATCCTGTGCGTGGACTGATTCGGGTTAGCCTGGCAGAGATGCAAGACCGTTCGTCACTCCACGATATCTCCTGAATTCTTTACGTACGGCTTATTTGTCAGCGGAGGCAATCCAGGTGACCCCCCTCATACGCAGGGTCTTACCTTGTTTCAATGCATCCGCGACCTTGATGACTTCATCAATGTAATTCAGGCGGGTCGGCTCATCCAGTTGCCTGACGAGCGCCATGACAGGTGCGGCCAAATCTGACATTGCCTCCCAGTAGGCGCGCCCGTCATCAACTTCAACGACATCAATTGCCATTTCTTCCAGTGCAATATTTCTGAAGCCTGCTGACGCGAGGGCATCCTGCAGGCGCTCCGGATCCGCAAAAGCAAATATACCGGGGGTTCCGGGAGGGGGGACAGGGATATCCATGTATTTGCTTAATGTCTTCATGAGTACGCCCACAAATGGATTCTTCTCCGGCGCCGCCCAGCAGGCCAGACTGATGCGCCCATCCTGTTTCAGCGCCTTATGGGCAGCAGTGAGACAGGCCCGCGGCTCTGGCATAAACATCAGGCCCCAACGGATGGTCACCGCATCAAATGAACCTGCTGTAAAATCCAGTGTTTCCGCATCAATACAATGAAACTCGATATTATCGAGATTCATTCTTGTGGCTTTCTCACGGGCAACAGCAAGCATTTCATCAACCAGATCGGTGCCGATGACCTTGCCGGACTCACCAACAATTTGTGCCGCTGATATCGCAGGCTCTCCCGTGCCCGAGGCAATATCAAGCAGCCGGGAGCCGGAAGATATTCCGGACAGTTCGAGCATACGTTCGGCGACAGGCGCCGCACCTTTCCGCAACAGTTCATCACGCCGACGCCAGCCTTCGGCAACCGATGACCAGTTATTTCGTTCGCGTTCTTTTAATTCGGATATGTCAAAGTTTGCCATATTTTGTCTGCCTTTGATTAGATTTTGTTGTGCATGTTCAGCAAGCTTCCAGACTTTAGTTCTACTATGGCCAGTTTGAAAGTTGACATTGAATCATCGGGTCTTTCAGCCACACATTTATTTCCGCCAAAACTCGGGGAGGAGTAGTACAAAAAAAGTATAAATCTCAAGGCGGCCCAAAATCATGCCAAACATCAACACCGCTTTTGCCGCCGCGGGCAATAATTCATAATTGTGCGCCGGGCCCACCGCGCCAAAGCCAGGCCCGGTATTGGAAAGACATGCTGCGGATGCGCTTAAAGCTGTAAACACATCTACACCGGTCAACGCAACCAGAATGGCAATGACAAAGAAACTCACCAGATAAAGGACGGCGAAACCCCATAACGATTGTGCCACACTCGATTTCAGAGCACGGTCTCCAATCTTCACATGCATGATGCCATGAGGATGAACCAGGCGCCGCAATTCGCGCCGGGCATGTCGAAACAAAAGCAGCAATCGAACCACCTTCATGCCCCCGGAAGTGGAGCCGGCACATGCCCCGACCAACATCATCAAGAGTAAAATCAGGATTGGACCCGATGGCCAGGTACTATAATCGCCTACGGTAAATCCCGTGGTGGTGGCGATGGAAATTGTGCTGAAAACCACTTCATCCCAACTGCTTCCTGCCGCTTGCGGAACCACCAGCAAGCCAATGAACAAAGTCAGAAGAAACAGGCCACCCAAATAGAATTTGAATTCATCATCGGCCAGATACAGTCTGAGCGAAAGGCCACGCCGCATGGCAGCAAAATGTAATGAAAAATTAACCCCCGATGCGAACATGAAAATAACCGCCAGAACGTGCAGAGCCGGTTTCCCATAATATCCGAAGCTGGCATCGTGCGTGGAAAAACCGCCCGTGGACACCGTACACATGGCATGGTTGACGGCATCGAACCAGCTCATGCCTGCCCACCCGTACGCCAGCGTGCACAGAACAGTGATGCCCAGATAAAGTGCCCACAACACCTTGGCTGTTTCGGAAACACGCGTGGTGAGCTTATCTTTGACCGGCCCTGGAACTTCGGCACGCATCAGTTGCATACCGCCAGCACCCAGAAAAGGCATGACAGCAACAACCAGCACGATAATACCGATACCCCCCAGCCATTGCTGCATGGAACGCCAGAACAGAATGGAGGGAGCCATGTTGTCCAGACCACTCAGAATAGTGGCGCCAGTAGTTGTCAGACCGGATACTGATTCAAAGATCGCATCCACAAATGAATGACAAATTCCAACCGCCCAAAACGGCACGGCACCAAGCAACGACAGTAGTATCCATGCCAATGTGACAATCAAAAAACCGTCACGATGGTTAAGGTGCGATGGTGCCGGTCTTGTCATCCCCATCAGAATGATCCCGATTAAAATAACTGCTCCACCGCAACCGATAAATTGCATGGCATGACCAGTCTGATAGTGGATGGCCACCCCTGCCGTGACTGCCATGCCACTCCCGAACAACACGAGCAACATGGCCAGTGTCCATACAATACCCTTCAGGTGCATGGATTAAACCACTTCATTTGCGCCAGAACTCGGGAACCAGCAGTACAAAAAACGTAAAAATCTCCAACCGTCCCAGAATCATGCTAAACATCAATACGGCCTTGGCCATGGCCGGAAGAACGGCATAAGTGGAAGCGGGTCCAACATCACCAAAACCCGGGCCGGTATTGGTCATGCAAGCTGCGGCCGCGGATGCGGCGGTAACCACATCAACACCGGAAAAAGAGACAAGCGCCGTAATCAGCACATAGCTCGCTACAAACAATACGGCGAATCCCCACAATGCTTGAGTCACTTCCGTGCTAACACTGTGTTCACCAATCTTGATGGGCACAACTGCATGGGGGTGAATCAGGCGGCGAATCTCCCGCATGCCCTGACGAAACAGAAGTAACACGCGAACCACCTTCATTCCACCTCCCGTCGACCCTGCGCAGGCGCCGACAAACATGGCGATCAAAAACAGCACCATGGTTCCAGGCGGCCAGCCGCTGTAATCGCTGACCGCGAAGCCTGTGGTCGTCGCAATGGATACGGTGTTGAACAACACCTCATCCCATCGGCCCCTTCCATCCGCAAATACGAGCACGCTTATCATCAACAGAAGGGCCAACAACCACTTCATGTAAGTGCGGAACTCATCGTCCTGAAAGTAAGTTCTGGGCGAGAATCCGTGCAACAGTGCGGAAAAATGCAAGGTAAAATTGATGCCGGCCAGAACCATGAACCCAGCCCCGATCAGACGTAATTTCGGCTCATCGAAATACCCGAAACTGGCATCATGTGTAGAGAAACCACCGATAGCAACGGTACACATGGCATGGTTGACGGCATCAAACAATCCCATGCCCGCCCACCAGTAGGCCAGTGCACATACAGAAGTCATGCCAAGGTACAGATACCACAGCACCTTGGCGGTTTCCGTCACACGGGCGGTCAGTTTATCCTTGACCGGGCCGGGAGTTTCGGCCTTGAATAATTGCATGCCACCAACACCGAGCAAAGGCATCACCGCTACGGCCAGCACAATGATGCCCATGCCGCCCAGCCATTCCTGCATGGAACGCCAGAACAGGATGGAAGGCGGCAACCGATCCAGTCCGGAAAGAATGGTCGCACCCGTCGTGGTCAAGCCTGATGTAGATTCAAACAAACCATCAATCAGGGACGTTATCGTGCCCGTCGTCCAATACGGTACGGCACCAAGCAGAGACAAAACCACCCAGGCAAGCGCCACGATCATAAAACCATCTTTATGCCCCAACTGGCTGGGTGCCGATCCGGCGGCACGCATCAAAATCAATCCGATAGCAGAAACAATCAGACCCGCCTCGACAAACTGACGAACATGATCCGTATGATAATAGAACGCCACAACGGCAGGAGCCAACATAGCGGAGCCGAACAGGGCGACCAGAATACCGATCGTCCACACCACCCCTCTTACATGCATGATAGCTTCTTACCCTGCATTATTCATAAATCGGCGTGATGCTTGCGCAGGAACTTTGTTCGCAACGGACAGTGTGGCCCCGAAGCGGCCATTCCAAGGAAGGAGACCATAGCCATGTATACGGACGGCCGACGAGGAATTCGGAGCAGACAAAGAACCAAGCCAGGGGCACGGCAGCATTTGTGAATAATGCAGGGAAAGACTCAGAAGAATTCCAGATGCACTTCGAACAACTTTTCCGTTGCCCGAACCGAGCTGCTTTGAGTCACCATCACGATATGGTCGTGTGCCTGAATGCGGGTATCTCCCCTGGGAATGACCACCACATCGCCGCGTAGAATGGCACCAACCATCGTTTCATCAGGCAATTCCAGTTCACAGAGTGGCGTATCCAGAATATCGCTGGTTTCCAAAGCCTCGGCCTCCAGCACCTCCAGACTGCCATCCCCCAGTGAAGACATGCCCAGAATACGGCCTTTGCGGATGTGGCTCATGACGGATGAGACTGTTGTTAAGCGTGGGGAAATGGTCACATCCAGTCCGATCTCACGGACAAGGTCGGAATAAATCGCACGGTTTACCAGTGTCATAACATGTGGTATTTTGTATTTTCTGGCAATCAAACTGGCAAGAATGTTCGTTTCATCATCGTTGGTCAGTGCAAGAAAGTCATCCATTTTATCGATATTTTCTTCTTCCAGTAATTCACGATCCAGGGCATCACCGGCAATAACAATGGACTTGTCGAGATGCTCGGCCAACCAATGGGCGCGCGCTTCATTATGTTCGATGATCTTCAGCGTGGCGTTCAGTGCTTCCAATCGCTGTGCCACAATGAACCCGATATGGCCGCCGCCAACCATCATCACATGCTTGCTTCCACCTTCCTCGTGCTGCATGCCTGCTGCGTTCAAAAAATCACCCACACTACCACTGCCCATCGCCGCATAGATGGTGTCGCCCGCAAGCAACACGGTATCACCTCTGGGGACATGCCATTTCCGGTTGTGTTCATGCGCCACGATATTGACAGACAATCCCTCCATGGCTTCGCTGGAATCAATCAGCGAGACGCCCGCCAATTCGCTTTTGGGAGGAATGCGGAGTCCAACCAGAGTGATTTTACCATCGGCAAATTCCTGCGCATCCGACGCAGATGAAACCTGAAACCGTTTAACGATAGCCTTTGCTGCCTCGGTTTCAGGAGAGATAATCAGATCAATGGGAAGATCATCCCGGCCACACAGTTTCTCATGCCGGACATATTCGGGTTCCCTTACACGCGCTATTTTGGTGGGCACCTTGAACAGCGAATGCGCCACCTGACACGCCAGCATATTCACTTCGTCATTGGTCGTGGCGGCAATCAAAATGTCCGCATTGGCGGCATTGGCCCGTTCCAGCACGCTGGGCAACGAAGCATGGCCATGCACGGTCTTCACATCCATGCAATCGGAAACGCGTTGCAGCAGTTGCATGTCCGTATCCACCACCACCACATTGGCCCCTTCCGTTACCAGCCTCTGGGCCACATTAAATCCCACTTCACCTGCTCCGAGAATCAGGACATTCATGCGTATCCCTCCCTGCTATCATTTAAAAACCAATCGCCGCTCATGCGTTTTGCAATTGGCTCAAGCCAAAACTTTTAATCTTGCGATGTAATTGGCTACGCTCCATGCCGATATCTTCTGCCGTACGACTCACATTCCAGCCATTTTTGTTCAGATGATATAATAGATAACTCCGCTCAAATGCCTCGCGGGCAGAACGGAAGTTCCTGGACAGGCTCGTATCAGTCTGCATGTCTCCCTGATCCAGAGGCGGCATGTCCTCAGCCGTGATGGATTCTCCCAACTTGAGAATATGGCAGCGTTCAATGTAATTGCGCAATTCACGCACATTTCCGGACCACGGGTAGGATTGTAACCTGGCCACCGCTTCCGCTGTAAAACGAACCGGATCGCCGCCCAATGTAGCTGCTTGTTCATCCGCCAATGTTTCCGCAAGCAGGGGTATATCCTCGACACGTTCACGCAGTGTCGGCATACGAATATTGACCACATTCAAACGATAATAGAAATCCTCACGCACCACACCATCCCTGAGGGCTTGTTCCAGGTCATGACTGCTGGCAGCAATAAGCCGCACATTGACAGGCAGAGATGCAGGGCTGCCAAGCCGCTGAACGGCACGTTCCTGCACCGCACGCAACACCTTGGCCTGTGCAGCCAGGCTCAGATCAGTCAATTCATCAAAAAACAGGCTACCGCCATTGGCCATCTCAAAACGGCCTCGCTGAGTATGTAAGGCGCCGGGGAAGGCTCCTTTCTCATGTCCGAATAATTCAGAATCCATGCGTGCATCGGGAACACTGGCTGTATTCACCGCCACGAATGCTGCTTCAGAGCGTTTGGAATATTGATGCAGGAGCCTCGCAGCCACAGCCTTGCCAGAGCCATGCTCACCCAAAATCAGTACGGGTGCATCCGTCACCGCGACTTGTTGAATCATCTTTCTGACATCATCAATAACCGCACTTTGTCCAATAAGTTCACACCTCGATTGTTGCTCGGCATACTGTTTCAGATCAACATTCTCGCGTGAAAGTTTACGTTTCTCCATGGCATTACGCACCAAAATCAGCAACCTGTCCGAAGAAAGGGGTTTTTCAACAAAATCAAACGCGCCCTGACGCGTTGCACGTACGGCAGTATCAATTGTGGCATGTCCGGACATCATCACCACTGGCACGGTACCATCTAAATTTTTCAGTCGCGCCAGCGTTTCAAGCCCGTCAATACCGGGCATCCAGATATCCAGAAGGACACAGTCCACCGGTTCTTTGCGGAAACGCGCCACAGCCTCCTCCCCGGAAGCAGCACACGCCACCTGGTAGTCTTCATCCTCAAACAGGCCTTGCAGGGAGTCGCGAATCGCCTGTTCATCGTCCACGATCATAATGCGTCTGTTCATGCTGCCTCCATGGTATGAACACTCATTGGCAAGGATAAACAAAAATGTGTGGGGTTTCTCAATGATTCAATCTTCAAATCTCCTTCGTGTTCCTGGGCAATGCGATGCGCAATCGCCAGCCCCAGCCCGGAACCATCCACCTTGGTAGAATAATAAGGCTCAAAAATCTGTTCACGGCTTTCATCGGGAATCCCTTCCCCCTCATCAAGCACATGAAATTCAACTGTGGCTTCCCCTGTTTTCGCATAAAGACGCACTTCGCCCCCGTTTTCCCGCGTTGCGGCAATCGCATTATCGAGTAAATTAATCAGCACCTGACGCACCTGATCCGCATCGCACACACAGGAGGCAGGTTCATTGAATGTTTCAACCGTGACACCCTTATAGGGTGCATAAAGTTCGCGCATTTCCTGTAGCAATTGTACCAGAGCAACCTCGCCCAGACGTGGTTGCGGCAACCTTGCCAGTGTAGAAAAATCACTGATCAAACGCTGCAAACGTTCCACCTGTCCGATAATGGTATGTGTACAGGCATCAAACACGTCGGGATGTTCCACCTGCCTGGAAAAACGGCGATCAAGACGTTCGGCCGCCAGTCTGATAGGTGTCAATGGATTTTTGATTTCATGTGCCAACCTTCTGGCAACCTCCGCCCATGCCTTATGCCTTTGAGCTTCAGCAAGGCCGCTAACATCGTCCATCACGATCAGATAGCCGGAAAGTCCGGATGCCCCACCCGCCTGTAATCTCGCACCCCTTGCCAGAATGTGCAGGTTTCTTTTGCCAACTGAAATATCGAGTTCTCTCTGAAGGTGCTCCTGCCCCTGATTTCGCAATTCACCAAAGAACTGGCCCACGCCGTGTAAACGACCATTACACAAACTGGCTATTTCCCGGCCCGGCACCCATCCTGATGGCAGATTAAGTAGTGATTTAAGCGATTCATTGAGTACGCGAATCCGGCCATCTGCATCGGAGAGTAAAACACCCGTTTGCAGATTTGTCAGCAACGTTTCCAAAATATGGCGGCGTTGATGACTATTATTGAGCGCCTCAGTAAGCTCCTGTTGTGCCTCGGTAAGCGCGTCCACATTGTCCTTTAGCCTCTTGGTCATGCGATTAAAGGAGTGTGCCAGCGAACCCAATTCATCGTTCGTGGTTTCGGCAATGGACACATTCAAATCACCTTCGGTCACGCGGTGCAGAGCCTGTGCCAAACTGCCAATGGGTGAGGTCAAGCGCCGCGCAAACACAATGGCGACAACGCCGGCAATCAAGACCACAAGCAATGTAACAATCAACATGGTATTGGTAAACAGACCCTGGATGGCCTGACGGTTTCTCTCCAGTTCGCGGTAAGTTTTATAATCTGCTTCAACGGCTCGTGCGCTCTGCACCACACCGGAAGGCAACGTAATCTCGGCACGAAGCAAGCCCACGATACTATGCCGTCCCCGCAATGGAGCATAACCCGCCACCACTTCCCGGTCCCCCATGGTTAGCAAACCGGTGACTGCCCGTCCCAGCGTTGTTGCCAGTTTGGCCTTCTCATCCAAAGGCTCAGCCTCCAGCGATTCCAGCCCGCTTTCCTGCACACCGGCCAATAAACGATCATTGGTATCGAACAGTTGTAATCGCTGCCACCCTTCCTTGGACTGGATCTCCGCCAACCGGATATTCAATCCGGAGTAATTAACGGGCGGCTCCATTGCATCCACCAGGGCAGCATCATTCACATAGGTAATCATTCCCTGCTTCAAATCCCCTTCCACACGCCCATAAAACCCGCGTGCCAGATTTAGCGCACGATCCAGTAATGTATCGACACGCACGTCGAACCATACGTTCAGGCCACGCTCGACCATCTGGCTGGCCGTAATCTGAATAATCATAGAGGGAACCATCAGCATGCCAACCAGCGCCATCACCAGTTTGGCTCTGAGCCGGGAACCAGGCCGCGGTTCGCTGCGCTGACGCAGCAGATGCAACCCGTATTGCATGGACAACCCCGTCAGAATCAACATCAGGGTGATATTCACCCATGTAAGCAACGAACTCGCATTCTCTCCCGAACCACGGGGCCACAGAATACCTACGCCAAATATAAGCAGAATAGACATCAGGATAGGCAAAAACCGCATCAATCCAAGGCTGTTCATGGTAATACAAATTCCGCGGATATCTCAACGTTGCTGGAACTTAACCAGGCGGAAATCCAACTTCGCTTCGCATCACCTTCTTTTTCATAAACTTTAATGTCCATCCGGTAGTGATGACCGCCTTCCAGAAGACTGCGGTCAATCACGGGGAAATGTTCCAGACGCGTAAGAAACTGCACTGCCTGTTTCAAATTGAATACACGTTGTGAAATGCCACTGGTCACATCAATGAGTTGCCAACTGCGTGACACGAGATCCGGCACCACCCGCCGTTTTACGATCACCGTAGCAACCGTGCGATTCAGCCAGTACTTTCTAATAGCTCCAACGCTAATTTCCCAGCTAACACTAATCTCGGTACCCTCGCGCAGCACCTTGGCAATGTGCTTCTGATCATAGCGAAGATGTACGTCACAAGACACAATTTTGCTGCCGATGTCCACCGTCATGTGAGCATCCGATTCGGCATAAGCAACCGCACCCACACTCAGGTACACGACGCCAATTAACCAGATTACCGAAAAGCTCAAATGTCGTTTCATCAGCGGGGAGTGTAACAGCAGCATCGTTCATGCAGAAGTCGCATCATA
>CAZEMN010000070.1:0-3194 GCA_964513335.1 uncultured Zetaproteobacteria bacterium
CGATATGTCGGCAACGATACTTTCAGTTATGTTTTGTTCTACAGCGCTCATTCAAATCCTCCATTTATTTTAGCCACTTACAAAACTCATGCGCGGCTCATAAAAATAAACGGGCGCCGTTGTTGCATGCCGAGCCTGACCGGCCATCCGGTTGCAGCGCCCCTCGGCAGTTATGCGGAATCAGGTGCCAGCCGCAGCCCTGAGAATCTCCACCTTGTCTGTCTTCTCCCAGGTAAATTCCGGTAATTCGCGACCGAAATGACCGTAAGCGGCTGTCTTTGCATAGATTGGACGCAGCAAATCCAGCGCCTGCACAATGCCCTTGGGCCTGAGGTCAAAATGTTCGCGCACGATATCTGCCAGCTTGTCTTCGCCAATCCTGCCGGTGCCGAAGGTATTAATCATCACCGAGAGCGGACGCGCCACGCCGATGGCATAGGCCACCTGCACCTCACAGCGTTCAGCAAGCCCCGCCGCTACAATATTTTTTGCCACATGGCGCATCATGTAGCAGGCCGAGCGATCCACCTTGGTCGGATCCTTTCCCGAAAAGGCGCCACCGCCGTGATGACCGAAACCGCCGTAGGTATCCACAATAATCTTGCGGCCTGTAACCCCGCAATCCCCGACAGGGCCGCCGATGACAAAACGACCGGTCGGATTGATATGATATTCAGTATCCGCATGCAGCAATCCGGTCGGGTTCAACACCGGCCCGATCACCTCGTCCATCATGGCTTCCGATAAATCCTTATGCGACACATCCGGATCGTGCTGGGTGGAAAGCACCACGGCATCAATGGCCACCGGGCGGCTCTTCTCGTAGCGCACCGTAACCTGCGACTTGGCATCGGGACGCAAAAAATCGATTACCCCAGCCTTGCGCACGGCGGCCTGTTTTTCCACCAGTTGATGTGAAAGATGAATCGGCGTCGGCATCAGCACATCGGTTTCGTTGCTCGCATAGCCGAACATCAGCCCCTGGTCACCGGCACCCTGATCCAAATCAAGGCCTTCGCCTTCATTCACGCCCTGGGCAATATCCGGCGACTGCTTATCCAGACTGACCAGCACGGCACAAGATTCCCAGTCAAAGCCCATGCTTGAAGAGTTGTAGCCAATTTCCTTAATGGCATCGCGCACAATCCGCTGATAATCCACGACAGCCGAGGTGGTGATTTCACCGGCCACCAGCGCCATGCCGGTGGTCACCATCGTCTCGCAGGCGACACGGCCGAACTTGTCCTGCTCCAGAATAGCATCCAGCACACCATCGGAAATGCGATCGGCAACTTTGTCCGGATGGCCTTCGGATACAGATTCGCTGGTAAACACAAAATCACGGCTCATGGTCATTTTGACTCCTTTTAAAAGGTTTCCGGATGGGGCGTAGACAAACTTAGCAGCGCGAAAGGCGGAGCAATCTAATCATGAACAGGCAGAAATGGAAGAATGATTGATAGAACGGGCAGCCATTCAGCGGCGCAACAGCAGCCCTGCGCCGATGACCATCGCCAGCAACCCCGCCGGTAAATACCACGGCCCAACCGCATATTGCATCGTGGCTGCACTGCCTAAAGCCACACACACAATGCCGCCCACCCGTTGCCACAGGGAAACGCCGGAGGCTTGCGGCACGAAAACGCTACCTTCCCGCCCGGCCAGCGCCTGTTCGATCCGGGCAGGTAGTTCAAGCCAGCCTTCCAGTCCTGTTCGCACTTCTTCCGCCCCCTGCTGCAAACGTGCCGCCGGCCCCAAGTGTTTCGCCACCCATTCCGCCACCAGAGGCCGGGACATCTCCCAGATATTGGCCTGATCGGCCAGTTCGCGCGCCACGCCTTCGATGACCACCATGGTTTTCTGCAACAAAAGTAATTGCGGCTGCGTTTCCATCTGAAAACGCTCCGTTACCGAAAACATACAGAACAACAACTCAGCCAATGAAATTTCAGCCAATGGCCGGTTGAAGATGGGTTCCGCAATCTCACGCAGTGCATCCTCGAAAGCTGATATATCCGTGCCGGGCGGTACATAACCGGCATCCAGATGCACCAGGGCTACGCGACGGTAATCCTTTTTCAGAAAGGCAAGCAACATTTCCGCCAGATAACGCCGGCTCTTCATATCCAGCCTGCCGACAATACCAAAATCCACCAGAATAATATCCCCGTTACCGGCGACAAAGATGTTGCCGGGGTGCATATCAGCATGAAAATAACCATCCACGAAAGCCATGTGGAAAAACAGACTGGCGGCACGCTCGCACAAATTCAGGCAATCGTGCCCGGCGGCGATCAGTTCCGCCCGTTCATCAATGGAAATGCCGGCAATACGCTCGGTGGTTAACACCTCGGCATGGGTGTAATCCCAGATCACCGTGGGGATATACACGCCCTCCACATCGGACAGGTTTTCGGCAAAACGGGAGGCATGCGCAGCTTCCGCCCGCAGATTCAGTTCGCCCTTGATGGTGACCGCGAACTCTTCCACTACGCGCGGCGCCTTTAAACGCCGGTATTCGGGGAAATAGCGGTCAAACAGGCTGGCCAGCAGCTTCAACAGCGCCAGATCGGCTTCAATCGTCTTGCGAATGAAAGGGCGGCGCACCTTCACCGCTACCGGCCGGCCATCATGCAACTCGGCGAAATGCACCTGTGCAATCGAGGCCGCCGCTACCGGCGTTTCCTCAAATGATTTGAATATGCCGTCCTCGCCCAGCAGCGGTTTTTTGAATACCCGCTCCAGCACATCACGGATTGTAACAAATTCCTCCGGTGGCACGGCGTCCTGCAACTTTTTCAGCTCCAGTGCAACATTCATCGGTAGCAGGTCTACGCGGGTCGAAAGCATCTGACCAAACTTGATGAAAGTTGGCCCCAGACGTTCCAGCACCAGCCGCGACTGTACGCCGAAATCGCGCGAAACCTCGCTGCGCAGGAAGATGCGCATCAGCCATGCGTAGGGTAAGAACAAATGCATGCGCACCGCCAGCGCCCCCATACCATGGGTGGTCAATAAATGAGTGATGACGAGCAGCCGCCACCCCTGCCGGAATCCGGCTCCGGGACGTAACATGATTAGTGTCCTCTCCCATAAATTCGTTGCCTCTCAGAGCCCCACCCATGGGCCAAGGCAAGGCGTGTTGCGCTCGCTTGAACTGGCCGTGGCCAGTCCCGCGCTCGTGCGCCTTGCCG
>CAZEMN010000070.1:3294-9419 GCA_964513335.1 uncultured Zetaproteobacteria bacterium
GTGTTGCGCTCGCTTGAACTGGCCGTGGCCAGTCCCGCGCTCGTGCGCCTTGCCGTACATCCCGTCCAGGCCCGCTGAGGGGTAACAAATTTATGGGAGAGGACACTACTAGCCAGGTTTCCGCTTTGATTTGCGTTCCGGCTTTTTGACCGGCACGGCTTTTTCCAATCGTGTGATCCGCGCCTTCAGACGGCTTATCTTGCGGCTGACGTCTTCCACACCGGCCTGCCATGCCTCAAACCGCTCCTGATCCGGAATATCCATCTGTTTCAGGCACTGCCTGATCGTCTCGTGTGAAGCCTCCGATACTTTTTCTTCCGCCCCGACCAGAGTCTTTGCGGCCTGCGCCACGCGACTGCCGAAATACTCCCCGAAACCGGCGCGCAGCTCCTGCTCCCAGTCAATATCCGCTGCCTGCAGAAGCTTCTTGAAACGCAACATCGCCTCAGAATCTCCGGACAGCTTCAGCACCTGCAGAAACACCAGGTCATCCGGATCTTCATGGGCGAAGCACAAACGGGAAAAACCTGCCGTCGTAGCATCAATGCGCACATCCGCATCACCTTCAAACGACGTATGAACCCAAGCCTTTCCTGCCCGGAACCCCATATAAAAGACCGTATTCATATCCCGCACGTGAATACGGAACACACGGCCTTCCAAGCCTTCAAGCAAGGACGACAGGGCATCATCGCGGCTGAAGAACAGGTCCAGCACCGTGCCAAGCACCACGGCCTGCACCGGTGCGGGAATCAGGTGCAGGGGAAGAAACATCAAGCTCATATGTAACGACTCATATTATATTTTGTATCCCCGATGCAGCGCCACCACGCCACCCGTCATATTTTCGTATCTGATCAGATCAAAACCTGCCCGATCCATCAATTTGGCAAAACGCTTCTGATCGGGAAACCGGCGAATCGATTCCACCAGATACTGATAGGAAGCACGATCTCCCGTCACCCACTCGCCAATCTGGGGAATAACGTTAAATGAATAGGCGTCATAGGCAATACCCAGCAGCGGCAGCACAGGCCGCGAAAATTCCAGACAAATGAATTGGCCGCCGGGCACAAGCACGCGGTGAAATTCCTTCAATCCGGCTTCGATATCGACAAAATTGCGAATGCCGAAGGCAATGGACACCACATCAAAGGATTCATCCGCAAACGGCAACGCTGTACCGTCGGACTGAATGCAGTCCGCCCGCCCCGGCAAGACCCCCGCATCAACCATTCGCCGTGCGCCCTCGGCCAGCATCGAACCATTCAGATCGGTCAACACAACGCGCCCATCACCGCCCATTTTCTTGATCAGGCCGATGGCGATATCGCCGGAACCGGCGGCTACATCCAGCACCCGGCTATCGGATTGTACCTCAGCCACATTCAGCATACGCCGTTTCCACAAGCGGTGCAGACCGCCACTCATTAAATCATTCATCAGGTCGTATTTTTCTGCCACCGAAGAAAATACGCCCATCACCCGTTGCCGTTTCTCCGCCGAATCCACGGCTTCGAAACCGAAATGCGTCTGCTGATCCATGCGCCAATCGTAACAGCCCCGCTCTCCCCCTCCAACCGCAAGCGCACCATGCCCCCTGCCGCCTGTATGGAACAGGGAATAAGCTGTGGAAAAGCGGTGGATGAAATGTTGAGTAGAAACCCAACAGATGGTTGTTAAGGAATGCTTGACACCCAAGATATAGGGTTATAAGGTGGCGCTATGACTTCCGGCATATGAGGGGATGAAGCCATGATGGTGACTTTACTAAAAGTCATCGCCGCGCCCATGGACGGGCTTGTTACGGCTTTATTATAATTTGGTTTTGAACACACAATTTAATCATCCGGCATGTCATAATCGTGGTACAATAAGGGGAGGAGCTATTCATGAGTCTGGCTGAAATCAAGCAATCCGGGCAGGTTGCCACCCATTCAACCGCCACCCAACCATCGAATGCAACTGCCGACATTCCGTTACAGGCAGCCTCCGCAGACATCTGGGACAAAAAATACCGCCTGAAAGACAAGCATGGCAATGCCGTGGATCACACTATTGAGGACACATATACACGCGTCGCCAAAGCACTGGCAGAGGTGGAAGAGCCCGGCAAGCGTGATTTCTGGTGTAAGCAATTCACCTGGGCGCTGGAACATGGCGCCATTCCGGCCGGACGCATCATCTCCAATGCCGGCGCCCGTGAGCACAAACCAGCCACCTCCACCATCAACTGCACCGTGTCCGGTCAGGTGCCGGATTCGATGGATGGCATCCTGTCCATGGTGCATGAGGCAGGCCTGACGCTAAAAGCGGGCTGCGGCATCGGCTACGAATTCTCCACACTGCGTCCCAAAGGCGCCTACGTGAGCGGTGCCGGTGCATACACCTCCGGGCCGCTTTCGTTCATGGATATCTTCGACAAGATGTGCTTCACCGTATCCAGCGCCGGTGGCCGCCGTGGTGCGCAGATGGGCACCTTCGACATCAGCCACCCGGATGCCATGGATTTTATCCGCGCCAAACGCGAGGACGGGCGTTTGCGCCAGTTCAATCTCTCCTGCCTGATTACAAAGGATTTCATGGAAGCGGTAAAAAACGATGCTGACTGGGATCTGGCCTTCCCTGCCAACCGCGGCGAAATTGAGGATGGGGATGTGCGTATTGTATGGCGTAACTGGCCGATCAAATCCGACGGGTACACCACGGACGAACAGGGGCGCGTGGCATGCAAGGTATACAAAACGATTCGTGCCGGACGCCTGTGGGATGTCATCATGGCTTCCACCTACGATTATGCCGAGCCGGGCTTCATTCTCATCGACCGCGTCAACGAGATGAACAACAACTGGTTCTGCGAGAACATCCGTGCGACCAATCCCTGCGGTGAGCAGCCATTGCCGCCGTATGGCGCCTGTTTGCTGGGTTCGATTAATTTGACGAAATTTGTCTGCGATCCCTTCACCGAAGATGCCCGTTTCGACTGGGAGCAGTTCCGTGAAGTCATCGCCGTGTTCACCCGCATGCTGGACAATGTGGTAGAAATCAACGGCCTGCCACTGGGTAAGCAACGTGACGAAATCATGGCCAAGCGCCGCCACGGCATGGGCTTTTTGGGCCTCGGCAGCGCTCTGACGATGCTGCGCACACCTTACGGCTCGGAAGAATCACTCGCATTCACCGAACAGGTGGCCTATGAAATAGCCCGAACCGGCTTTGAAACAGGGCTGGAACTGGCGCGTGAAAAAGGCGTCGCCCCCATCATGAACGAAATGTTTGAAATCACACCGGAACTGATGGCCCAGCGCCCGGAGATGGCCGATGACGGCATCAAAATCGGCGATACACTGGCGGGGAAAGTGTTGTGGGCGCGTTACTCGCGTTATATGCAGCAGTTCGCCGATACCGGCAATGCTGATGATGCCGCACTGCTCAAGGATTTGGAGGAAACCGGTTGCCGCTTCACGCACCATTCCTCGATTGCGCCGACCGGCACCATCTCGCTGTCGCTGGCCAACAACGCATCCAACGGCATCGAACCTTCTTTCGCGCACCATTATGCGCGCAATGTCATCCGCGAAGGCCGCAAGACCAAGGAAAAGGTGGACGTGTTCTCCTTCGAACTGCTCGCCTACCGTGAACTGATCAATCCCGAAGCCATGCCGTTCAGCGACAACGAGGAAGAAAAATTACCGGATTACTTTATCTCCGCCGACGAAGTGACGCCCAAGAAGCATGTCGATATTCAGGCGGCAGCACAAAAATGGGTGGATTCGTCCATCTCCAAGACAGCCAATGTGCCCACCGACTTCCCCTTTGAGGATTTCAAGGACATCTATCTCTACGCTTACGACAAGGGATTAAAGGGCTGCACCACATTCCGCTTCAATCCGGAAGCCTTCCAGGGCGTGCTGGTCAAGGAAGAGGATTTGGAAAACACAATTTACCGCTTCACACTGGATGACGGAACGGTGATTGAAGTCAATGGCAACGAGGAGATCGATTATGATGGTGAAATACACACCGCCGCCAACCTCTTCGATGCCCTGAAAGAAGGGTACTACGGGAAGTTCTGACATGGACTGGGCAGATTTCCGTATCCCACCCATTAATTTGTGGGTGATGCCACAATGGAAACCGGACTGGCGCGGAACCGGTGGCAGGCCGCACCATCACCGGGCGGCGCCATTTAATACAAGCCTGCTGCGCCGCCGCTTCCTGCAATTGCTGACGGCCAGGGGTAGAGAGGGATAAATATGGATACTTACAGGGATATCGAATCGCTTTTTTCCGACTATTTTGCCGATGATATGGAGCCGGTACTGCGCTATGCATCGTTGCAGAAAGCGGACACGACGGAACTAGAGAAACGGATGGCGTCTGCATGGGATCAGACAATGGTAAGGGAGGGAAGCAATGGCAACAAAGATTGAACAGAAGATTGCGGCCTATGAGGTGGTCAAACCCGATGCGGAGCAGACGGAGGCTACGGTCACCCAGATTGCGCCGCTGCTGGAACGCGATGATGTGCTCGAAGGCACCACCTACAAGATCAAGACGCCGCTGTCCGAACATGCGCTGTATATCACCATTAACGATGTGGTAATGAAGCGCGGCGAACCGAATGAGCACAAACGGCCGTTTGAAATTTTCATCAACTCCAAGAACATGGAAAACTTCTCCTGGATTGTGGCGCTGACGCGCGTGATTTCCGCCGTATTCAGAAAAGGCGGCGATGTCACCTTCCTCGTTGAGGAACTGAAAGCCGTGTTCGACCCGCGTGGCGGCTACTACAAGAAAGGCGGCAAATACATGCCGTCGCTGGTGGCCGAAATTGGCGAAGTGATTCAGCAGCACATGATTTCCATTGGTATGATGGAAGGCCAGTTGACCACACCGGAGCTGGAAGCCAAGCGCAAGGAAGCCAAAGATAAGCTCGGCGAGGAAGCCGCCGCCAAGGGCAACCTGTGTGACAAGTGCGGTGCCATGGCCGTGGTACGGCTGGATAATTGCGACACTTGCCTCGAATGCGGTGATTCCAAGTGCGGGTGATATTATGAACAATATTACACAACGGCTTAAAGCGCTGAAGAAGGCCTGGCAAGGCATTGAAAACATGCCGGAAGACCTGACGATGCTGGGCCTGCCCGGCAAGGATGGCCGATTCATCGAAGATACAATCGATGAGCTTTCCTGCATGGCGGCGAAACTTATGTTCGCCCCGACAGAGAGTCTGGTGCTGCTAAAATTCTCATGCGAAGCGTACCTGGACCAACTCGAAGACTTTTTCTCCGGGGATGTAAACGGTCATGCCAGCATGCAGATGCTCAGCTTCGTCGCACTGCTGCAACAGCTACAGGCCACCCTCAGAGAAGCCGTGGCACATGATGTTTCCACTGGAATAAGCGGGCGCAGACAGAGCCCGACCCGGGCCGCATGATGCGGATGTTTCCATTGTGATTGATTTGGCTACTATTCGGCCATGAACGCTATTGCAAGCCGTCTTGATGCCCTCAGGCAAATATGGCTTGAACAGTCCGGCATCTCGGAGAATCTGGCGCTCATGGGTCTGGCTGATATCAGCAAGCAACATGTCACGGACACCCTTGCCGATTTGTCCCGGATGGCAGCAAAACTGGACAGTGCGGCACCGGAGGACATGGTAATGACCCGCCGTTCGTGCGAGGAAATGATTCAGGTCGCTGAATCCTACCTGGCGGAACATCTCAAGGATCGCAATTCCATCCACATGCTCGGCTTTCTCACCCTGCTAAAGCAGATCCGCGTCGCGCTTGTCGGCGCATTGGCTCAACATATTCAGATGTCCGCCACCAACAAGACGGATACGTCACAGGCCGCCTGATACGCATGTTTCTTCTGTGGCTGACCGGCCTGCTGGTCATCATGCCCATGCTGGTTATCCCGGCGCTGGCTGCTCCCGCCTTTCAGGAAGGGGAATGGCAAATCACCACTCAAACGGAGATCCCCGGCATGCCCTTCACGCCTCCGGCTGTGACCATGCGGCAGTGCCTGACCCTCAAAGACCGCATACCGCAGGGCAAGGATGCCACCGGGGAATGCAAGGTGGTGGATCAAAGCAGTTCGGGGAATACGATGCGGTGGAC
>CAZEMN010000071.1:0-6137 GCA_964513335.1 uncultured Zetaproteobacteria bacterium
ATAAATGTCCGCGAATTCCTATAGAATATTGAGTAGGGTACGAGAGTATAAACTTAGTAAATTAAAGGTTCTGATAAGGCCACAAAAGTTTTGGAATTTGACTCCCTCGCAGAGTGAACAAAAATGAGCACCCACATGTTTTCAAAGGATATAAAGCATAACGCGATGCCTCAGGTCATACGTGTGCAAGTGGTGGATGACCATGTGGTCGTGAGGTTTGGGCTCAAATGCATTCTTGAGAGCCACCCTGATATTGAAGTGGTGGCAGAATCGAATTGCGGTGAGTGCGCTGCACGCGACTATATGGAACACCGACCCGATATCATGATGATGGATCTGAATATGCCCGGCATGGGTGGCATGGAAGCCATGCGTCATATCCTGGTCAGGGATAAGCATGCAAAAATCATTGTATTAAGTGTCCACGACAGTCCAGTCATGATATCCAGGGCCATGCAATCACACGCCATGGGTTATTTAAGCAAGGGATGCAGTCCGAAGGTGCTGATTAAAGCCATACGGCAAGTCGCCCATGGAAATAAGTATATCGATCCTGCTCTGGCCAACCGAATGTTTGAAGAAGACATAACCGGAGCCAGCGAACCGCTGCAGTTCCTCACAATGCGGGAGTTTGAAATCTTCCTGATGCTGGCAGATGGCCAAGCAGTGACGGATATTGCCAAAACCCTGCATCTCAGTCCCAATACCGTGCGCAATCACCAGAGCAGCATCATGCATAAACTGAATATCCACAACAAGACCAAATTGGTCCACATCGCCATACAGACCGGTCTGCTGAACGGCTAATCCCCCGTCACTACAGGCCGCGCTGACAGACCCGCAGCAATCCCAACCATGCCTCGTCAGCATGACCATGCAAAGATAGTCATTATTACTATTTATTTATAGGCCCAGCCATGCCATAAATGCATCTTCAGCTCAGGCTAATTTTTCTTGCAGTGGAAGGAAGGTGGGGGAGTGGCAAAATATCGTTCCATATCCGGGCTGAAACATCACCGCAACAGGCGGCAACGATATGCCTGAGTATCAAGGGCAAACTGGGCATGGTACTGGCGGGTTTTACTCTGCTTGTGCTGATTCTGGAGCTGGTCGGCTTCCGCCAAATTGGGCGCATGGGCTCAGACCTGCTCAATGCCATACAGACATACTATCCCAAAACGAAGCGCAGGAGTTGGAAATCAACGGCATCGGCTTTGCCGAGCCCGGAACCACAATGGCTGGATTTGATAGAAAGGATCTGTCTTCGGCTCCGAAAAATCAGCGATTACCACTCAATCAGAAGCAGCATACATCCGGCATAAAGGGCAGTAATTAAAATGAAAATAAAACAAAAGCTCATCATCGCCTTTCTAGCTATTTCCCTTATTCCGATATTCATTATCGGCAGCTTGTTTTTTACTAAATCCAAGGCAGAGCTAATGGAAGCCCGGTTGTCAAGCCTGGAGAGTATTGCCGATCTCAAAGTAAAAACTCTCGAAGAAGTTATGGACAATTTAAGAAAAGATATGGAAATAGCTCAGGATTATCTGAATATAAAAATCAACCTGCCCGTGCTGACTCGATTGGCTGATGATAGGGAAAGCCCAGCCTTCATGCAGGCCAAGAAAAATCTCGACAGTCAGCTTAAAACCCTGGCGAAAATAAAAGGCTTTGAAGACATTATGCTGACATCTCCGGAAGGCATCGTGCGTTATGTGGTCAATGAAAAACATGTGGCGATGGATATCAACCAGCCCCTGTCTGATAAGATGGTCTTTGAGAAGGGTAAAAGAGGGGTGTATTTCAGCAAAATTGTCAAAATAAGGAGCGGTGGTGATAACGAGATGCTTATTGCAGCGCCGGCACATGGCCCAGATGGGAGATTTATCGGTATAATCATCTTCGAGGTAGACATGGCCCCGATCTACCAATTGATACAGGACAGAACAGGACTGGGAAACACCGGAGAGACGCTCATCGGTAGAAATATGGGAGAGTATGCCCTGTTCCTGAGCCCTACTCACTACGATCTTAATGCTGCTCTGAGGCGAAAAGCAATGTATGGAAATCCGAACGCATACCCCATGCAGGAAGCCGTCCAGGGCAGAAGCAATAGCGGCGTATCGCTCGATTACAGGGGGAAAGAAATCCTTGCAGTCTGGCGGTACATTCCTTCCATGGACTGGGGAATAGTAGCAAAGATCGATGCATCGGAGGCCTTTGAGTCCATTTCAGCATTGAAAACTCTTACTTTTATAAGCGTGGGCATCATCGTGGTGATTATGGTGCTAATCGCCATCGCCATCGCCAGAACATTTTCCAGGCCAATCCTGTCCTTGAGGGAAGGCATAGAGATCATAGGCAAGGGTAATCTTGATTATAGCCTTGGTACGGATAGAAAAGATGAGATAGGAGAACTTTCACAGGCTTTTGATGAGATGACCAAAAACCTGAAAATAGCCACCACCTCACGCGATGAACTTGAAACAGAGATGGCCGAACGCGCGCAGGCGGAAAAATTGCTTCGGGAAAGTGAAGCCAGAACACGTGCCATCGTGGAAACGATGGGGGATGCCATGATCACCATTGACAAATCCGCTATCGTTGAGTCCTTTAATCCGGCGGCGGAGCGTATCTTCGGCTATACCCCGGACGAGGTGATTGGCAACAATGTCAAAATGCTGATGCCGGAGCCGTATAAGCACGAACATGACGGCTATCTCCGGCATTATCTCGATACCGGCGAGGCAAAAGTCATTGGCATTGCCCGCGAGGCGGAAGGCAGGCGCAAGGATGGCTCTGCCTTTCCCATAGAGCTGTCCATCAGCGAAATGGATATAGGCGGCAGACGCAGTTTTTCCGGTATCATCCGCGACATTTCCGAGCGCAGGGCCGCCGATCAGGCCATTGCCGAAAAGAACCGTGAACTGGAACTGCGCGGCCATTACGATCATTCCTACGCAAAAGCCATGGCGCTGTTTTCCTCCACCTACGATCGGGACAAGGCGCTCTCCGGCCTGCTTTCGATTCTGGCCGGTCACCACCCCTACCCCGTCTCCGCCATCTACACCTATGACGAGTGGAGCGGCAGGCTCGAACTCGCTGTCAGCCACGGTGCCCCGGATACGCTGAAAAGCGAATTTGAGCACGGCGAGGGCCTGATCGGCCAGGTGGCCGTCGAAGGCAAGCTGTCGTTACTTGATGAAGTGGATGCAAAGAGTGGCCTGGCCATCGAGACCGGAATACTTAAATTCAAACCGGCGGCTGTCATTGCTGTCCCGATCTCTTTTCAGGACAAGTTGCTGGGCGTGCTGGTCTTGGCCGCCAGCAAACCACTGATTGATCTGGACGGTTCTTTTATCGAGCGGCTTGTCATCCAGCTTGGCGTGGCCATGAACAACATCAGGCAGTATGGCGACTTGAAGGCGCTTTCCGATCAACTCAAACAGCGCGGTGAAGAAATCGCCCAAAAGAATAGCGAACTGGAAAAGGCCAACCGTATGAAATCGGAATTTCTGGCCAATATGAGTCACGAACTGCGCACACCGCTGAACGCCATTATCGGCTTTTCCGAGGTGTTGAAAGACGGCATTATGGGCGAAATGAGCAAGGAACAGACCGAATACATCGGCGACATCTTTGACAGCGGCCACCACCTTCTGAGTCTGATCAACGATATCCTCGATCTGTCCAAGATCGAGGCCGGCAGGATGGAACTGAATCTGGGGAATGTGGATGTGCCGGAACTGCTGGGCAACAGCATGTCCATCATCCGGGAAAAGGCTATGGCGCATCATATCAAACTCAACCTGGATATCGGCGATGAGGTGGAGACCTGTCGTATGGATGCCAGAAGGGCCAAGCAGATGGTTTATAACCTGCTGTCCAACGCCATAAAGTTTACGCCTGACGGCGGCTCCGTGCGCATCGCCGCACGACGAGTAAGGGGTAAGGAGCTAGGCGTTGGGAGTAAGGGCCAACCCTCAGCCCTTGCTCCTCCCACCTCACAGAACGCCGATTTCCTTGAAATTTCCGTTGCCGATACAGGCATCGGCATTAGCCGGGAGGATCAGGAGAGGCTCTTCCGGCCTTTCACCCAGGTGGATAGTTCGCTTTCCCGGAAATTCGAGGGCACGGGCCTGGGACTGGTGATGGTGAAAAGACTGGCTGAATTGCATGGCGGGGCGGTAGCCGTGGAAAGTGAGGAAGGCCGTGGCAGCACCTTCACCGTCTGGCTGCCCTACCGGGAGGCAAACGGGGATGAAGATGAAACTGTTCCACGCCCCGTCAGGACAATGGCAAAGGCTAAACCCGGAGAGGATGCGCCGCTGGTTCTCATCATTGAGGATGACAGTCACGCAGCCGATCTCATGCGCGTACAGCTTGAAGACGAAGGCTACCGCAGCTTCAGGGTGGCCACGGCCGAGGACGGGCTTGACTGGCTCAAGGATAACACGCCGGATTTGATCAGTCTGGATGTCCTGCTTCCCGGCATGGACGGCTGGGATTTTCTGACGGAGATGAAAAAGCGGGAAAGCGCTGCTTCCATCCCCGTGGTTATCGTCTCCATTGTTGCCGATGGCAACGAAAGGAAAGCTATCTCGCTTGGCGCCTCCAGCGTATTGCAAAAACCGGTGAGGAAAAAACAGCTCATCGAAGCCATTTTGGCGCTTGGCTTTAGCTGCGGTGGGGCCGGGCGACCATTGAAGGTGCTGGTGGTGGATGACGATCCCAAGGCGGTGGAGCTTGTCTCCCGTCACCTGGAAAGTGGGCGTTGTACGGCATTGCGCGCCTATGGTGGTGCTGAAGCAATCGATACGGCCATACGCGAACATCCGGATCTGATTGTACTCGATTTGATGATGCCGGAAGTGACCGGCTTCGATGTGGTAAATGCACTCAAGGGTAAGGAAGAAACGAAGAACATCCCTATCATTATTCTCACTGCCAAGGTAATCACCGAACAGGATCGCAAAGAGTTAAATAGTGGCGTACTTAAAATTATCGGAAAAGATGGCTTTCACCATAGCAGCTTCCTGGCCGAGATACGACGGGCAAGCGGTGGCGTCACGGCCAAAGCGGACGAGGTCGGCACAGAAAGGCAGGGTGAAAAGGATGAGCGTCCACTGGTTCTGGTGGTCGAGGACAACCCCAGGGATGCGCAATTGCTGAAATGCTATCTTGAGGACAGCGGGCATGAGGTCATGATTGCCGCCAATGGCCACGCGGCGCTGGAGGCCATGAGCAAAACCCGGCCGGATATTATCACACTGGATATGCGGATGCCGGGCATGACCGGTTTAGCCTTCCTGAATGAAAAGGCCAGGCATTCCGAGTTTGCCAATATTCCGGTGGTCATCGTTTCCGGAGTATCGGAGACTCAAAAAGGATTATCCCTGGGAACTCATGCCATATTGCAGAAACCGCTCAGGAAGCGGCAATTGCTTGATGTCATCGCCTCCCTGAACATTAAGTCTGGTCACAAAAAAAGGCCGCGTATCTTGTTGGTGGACGACGATCCCAAAGCGATCAAGGTGATTTCATCCTGTTTCGACGCCGCCATGTTTGAAGTCGTCCCGGCATACAATGGCCGGGCCTGCCTGGAAGAAGTCGCCAAGAGCACGCCGGATTTGATTTTGCTCGATCTGATGATGCCGGACATGAATGGCTTTGAGGTTATTGATGATCTCAAACACGATGAAAAAACGCGGGCCATCCCCATTGTCGTTATCACCGCCATGGTGCTACAACAAAGAGAGCGTAATGCGCTCGCCCGGCAGGTACAGGCCATTCAGGAAAAAGGCTGTTTCGACAGGCAGCGCTTCCTGGCCGAAGTTGAAACCTTGTTGAGGAAAAAGCACAAACAATGAAAATACTCATCATTGAAGATAACCCCACCAACATGAAGCTTGTTTCCCTGCTGGTCGAGAAAGCAGGTTATTCAGCCCTCAAGGCGATCGAAGCGGAAACGGGCATCGCGATGGCCCGAAAGGCGCATCCCGATCTGATTCTGATGGATATCCAGCTGCCCGGCATGGACGGTCTGACCGCCACAACCATTCTGAAGAGTGAGGTTACCACACGGGATATCCCCATTATCGCGCTTACCGCGTTTGCGATGGACGGGGACAGGGAGA
>CAZEMN010000071.1:6237-9265 GCA_964513335.1 uncultured Zetaproteobacteria bacterium
TAAAAAACTATAACAAGACCCTCGAGAATGAGGTGAAGCAGCGGACACAACAGCTGCGGGAATCTTTTACAGAAAGCATTTTTACACTGATGCGGGCCGCCGAATACAGGGATGATGAAACCGGAGCGCATGTCAAACGGATCAGTCATTACTGCCGCTATCTGAGCGAGGAGACGGGCCAAAGCGCCGAGTTTAGCGAGATGGTTTTCCATGCCAGTCCCATGCATGATATTGGTAAAATCGGTATCCCCGATCATGTGCTTCTCAAGCCGGGTAAACATATACCGGACGAGTGGAAGGTTATGAAATCACATACAACGATTGGGTATAAAATCCTCAAGGATCATCCTTCACCATGGCTGAAGGCCGGGGCCAAGATCGCTTTGTGCCATCATGAGTGCTGGGATGGCAGTGGCTATCCGCGGGGTTTGGCGGGTGAAGATATTCCACTGGAAGCGCGCTTCATGCAGATTTGCGATGTGTATGATGCGTTGCGCAGCAAGCGCCCCTACAAGAAAGCGTTTGATCATCACACAACAGTGAAAATCATCACCCAGGGTGACGGTCGCACCAAACCCGAACATTTTGATCCCGATATCCTGTCTGTCTTCCAGTCCAGAGCAAATGCTTTGGATGAAATTTATTCTAATCTGAACGACAGGAATGTTGATACCATCCGCAGCTTTTTTACCGAAGCCCGGCAGTAGATTTTTCATAAACCCGGCAAGTTCCCAGAGTATTTTGTCCACCGCCATCAAACAGGAGGCATCCATGAACCAGCCCAATGTACTTCTGGTGGAGGACGAACCAGTTATTCGCGAGATGTATCGCACCATTATTGCGCAAATGGGACTCCATGTGCGCGAGGCTGCCAATTATGATCAAGCCATAGCCCTGCTCAATGAACCGTTTGATCTTGCACTGGTGGATTTGGTTCTCGGGGACAAATCCGGCATTGAACTGCTAAAATATATTCACCAGCATCATCCGGACTGTCCGGTCATCATCGTTTCTGCTTATGCCAGCAAGGATAATGCCATCAAGGCCCTGCGAGAGGGAGCGGTGGACTACCTGGAAAAGCCGGTTGATTCCCATGAGTTGAGCCATGTTATCCGGCACTGGACGTCCCACCAATTGCTTAAGCGGGAAAACATGAACCTGCGGGAAGAGAGTGGTCTGAACCGGGAAATTCGTGAAAGTGGGTTGCGTTACAGGGCGCTTATAGAAGCTGTTCCGGATGCCATAGTGGTTCACTCGGAAGGCAAGGTCGTATTTGCCAATCCGGCTGCGGCAGAGATGTTCAGAGCTCCCAATGTTGACGCCCTGAACGGTCAGGCGGTGATGGATTTCGTGGATCCGGGCGAGAGGGAAGTAGTGGCCCGGCGCATTCAAGTGGTACTGCAGGAACAGCGGCCTGTGCCCATGGCTGACGAAAAGCTACAACGGCTGGATGGCGAAATCTTCCATGCGGAAGTCCATGCAAATCCAGTTGATTACATCGGCAAGCCCGCTGTTCAGGTGATTGCCCACGATATCAGCGAGCGCCGGAAGGCAGAAGAAGAACTCAAACAGAGTGAACAGCGCTATCGTGCAATCTTCGAATCCATTCAGGATATGTACTATCGAGCAAATATGGAAGGAGAACTTGAGGTTGTTAGTCCATCTTGCTTCCCCCTCACAGGATACAAACCGGAAGAAGTTATTGGTCGTTCCCTGACGGAATTCTATGCTGACCCTTCCCGACGCAAGGAACTCATGAATCGCTTGGTGCAAAATGAAAAAGTAAATGATTTCGAAGCAGTGATGGTGCATAAAGACGGGAGCAAAAGGGTTGCATCGATAACGAGTAAAATTATCCATGACAACGAGAAGCGTCCCATAGCAATCGAGGGCATTGCACGTGACATCACCGAGCGCAAGCAGGCCGAGAGCTTTGTGCGGGAAGAAAAACATGTGCTGGAAATGCTGGCTACCGGGCGCCCATTGCGAGAGATATTGAAGGCGCTGAATCTGATGATTGAATCACAAATTCCCGGTATGCGCAGCTCCATCCTGATCCTGGACGATAGTGGCAAACACCTGCTTGCAGGCTCCGCACCCAATCTGCCCGAGGCCTACCATACAGCCATCGACGGCACCGCAATCGGGCCAAATGCCAACCCATGCGGCACCGCTGCCTTCAGGAACGAAACGGTCATTGTCAACGACATTGCCACCGACCCCCTGTGGGAAGATTACAGGGATCTGGCGCTTGCGCACGGTTTGAGAGCATGCTGGTCCAAACCGGTTCGCAGCACGGAGGGCAAGGTGCTCGGCACATTTGCCCTTTACTCTGACAAACCGCACTCTCCGATTGAGGCCGAACTGGTATTGATTGCTTCGTCAGCCCATATCGCCGGCATGGCCATCGAGCGCAAGCAAACTGAAGAGCGAAACAAACAATACAGCCGTGAGATGGAGCTTCTGGCGAATGCCTCACAACATATCATCGGCATACAGAATGCGGATGACCTTTATCATGCAGTGTGTGAAGCAACCCTAGGCATCTTTAGTCTGGAACTGAGCTGGATCGGACTTATTGAGGACGGCTCCAGCGAACTGAAAGTAGCCTGTACTTATGGGCCGAAAAATGGGTACATCACCGGGATTACCGTGCGGTGGGATGATTCGTCCAAAGGGCAGGGCCCTTCGGGCCGGGCCATCCGTACGGGTGAGTCTCAGGTCTGCAATGACCTCGAGGCCGACCCGCTCTTTTCTCCCTGGCGTGACAAGGCTCTGGAGTATGGCCTTGAGTCGTGCATGGCTCTGCCCCTGGTTTGCGCCAGGAAAAAGATTGTTGGCACATTCAACCTCTATAGCTGCAAGCCGGATTTCTTCAATGTAAACAGAGTCAGGATGCTGCGCAATTTTGCCAATCAGGTAGCCACGGCCATCGAGAATATCAGACTGGTGACCAACCTGGAGAGGGAGGTGAAGCAGCGCACGGCCGAACTGCTGGAGGCCAAACACACCGCGGAATCGGCCAATC
>CAZEMN010000072.1:0-8953 GCA_964513335.1 uncultured Zetaproteobacteria bacterium
TAGTTTGGCCCAGTTTCCAACAGAAGCTGTAGGCTGGGCGTTCCTACTTTTCACTCTATTTGTTCCCATATATTACGCGCTTGGAATGTATGCATTTAAAACATCTAACGTTTGGGATTAAATGAATGGTACTTTTTGTGAATACTCGGTTCTGACCGAAGGTGAATGTTCGGCTAAGCAATTTGGAATACCTAATTTAACCGTTAATACGCACCTGCTCGGAAACGTCAGTCTTCCGGTGAGGATGCAGGCGTATCCACCGCTTTGGGTTCTGACGTTTCGGGTGCCAGCATGCCCCGCACCTTCCCGGCTGCGGTAAGTGCTTCGATAAACACCGGTGACTCCACTGCGTTCTGGATGGCCTCCGCCGCCACTTTCAATTCAGAAAATCCATCTGCCAGTGCCGTCTGGATGTGAACAGAGGCCTGCTGAATATGCTGCAACATTTGTGAATCAAGTGTCTCATTAAGAATTGCGGCCATGTGTTCGATATCGTCGAAATTGCCTTCGTCCAGAGCGGTCCGCATAGCGTCACTGGAGGTTTGAATACGCTTATAAGCGTCGGAATTCAAGATAGTCAGTGTTTCGCCGACTGCCTGATTCAATGCGTCAAAAATATCCGCATTCAACCACTGACGCGCCACGTCCAGTTGCTGCACCGCTTCCGCAAATTGTGGTGATACAATCGCTTCCGCAGCCTGTCTGAGATGTTCTCGCTTTCTGCGTTCAGTTTTTGCTGCTGCTTCTATTTGCCGGCGCGTTTGTGCGACAAGCTGCTTACGTTTTTCTTCCACCGCTTTTTCAACTTCAGCACGCTCGCGCTGCACTTTTTCCAGCAGCACTTGCTTCTGCCGTTCGGCCAGGCGCTTTTTATCCGCACTTTCACGCACAGCCCTTCTTGCCTCAAGATATTCGGGTGTTGGCACAAATTCCTTCTCAGCCAAAAGAACCCTCCTGGTGTTGAAATGATCAGATTACAATCTGACGAATATATTATAGCAAATAATACATCTGTGCGCTGTGAGGTATATTACAAATTGTACAAATATCTCTATATGCGTTGCAATAAACGGGCTTTGCCTAGCCTGAGCTATTCATAAATCGCCGTGATGATTGCGTAGAAACTTTGTTTGCAACGGGTTCCGAGGAAGGAGTGCGTAGCTATGCATACGGATAACCGACGAGGGATTCGTTTCAAACAAAGGAACAAGCAAGGGCACGGCAGTATTTATGAATAGCTCAGGCTATAATCCCTGCAACAATTTCAGTGCCTGTTCCGGATCGGTTACAGGCAGGTTGCACTGGAAATTTTCACAGATATACGCTGTCGCTTTCCCCCCGATCGCCTTCTGTTCCGCGGTATATGGCACGAGTTTCGCCAATTGATTGTTCCGCCACAGCACCACCTTATTGGGAATGAAGCGCTTACGGATGGCATGCAGCATCGCCTTGCCGTCCGCCGAGCGCCTGTTTCCAGCCAGCACCACCTCATAGCTGCGATGCTCGGCAAACATGAAAGCGGACATCATGTGCGTAAATGCCGATGGCAAGCGGTTCATCTCTTTTGAGAAGGCATGGGTAATCGCAGCAGCATGCCGTTCCAATTCAGCATTTCCGGTCATCCGCGCCAGCCGGACAAGATTCATCATGGCCACGGAATTCCCGGATGGAATCGCACCGTCATAGCCATCCATCAGGCGCACCAGCAACCCTTCCGCGTCGTCAGCTGTGAAATATAAACCGCCTTGTGGCGCACGAAAGTGTTTCAGCATTTCTGTATTCAGATCAATGGCCGTTTGCAGATCGAGCACCTCGAAATCGGTTTCGTACAATTCAATCAAGCCCCAGACCAGAAAGGCATAATCATCCAGATGTGCCTCCAGTCCCGCCTTACCCTCACGGAAACGATGCAACAAACGCCCGTCTTTCTTACGTAAATGCCGTAGAAGGAAATCCGTCGCTTTTCGTGCTGCCCGGGTATATGCCGGTTCGTTCAGGTTACGACCGGCAATGGCCAATGCCACAATCATCATCCCGTTCCAGTCAGTGAGTATTTTGTCATCGCGGAAGGGATGAACGCGCTTTTCACGTACGGCAAACAGTTTCTTGCGGATATGCTCCAGCCGCGCCTTGTTCTCATCCGACACCGGCGGATGCGCCAGATGCAACACATTGGAACCTGTTTTCTGTCCCGAAGCCTCATCCTGCATGTTCCCGTCAGTGGTCACGCCAAACACAGAAGCCGCAAAGGCGGCATCTTCCTTGCCCAGCACAGTCTCCATTTCCTTTTCCGTCCAGACGTAGAATTTACCTTCTTCACCCTCGGAATCTGCATCCTCGGCGGAATAAAAACCGCCCTGGGGACTGCGCATATCACGCAACACATATTCGATGATTTCACGCGCCGTATCCGCATATTCCACCTTGCCCGTCGCCTGATACGATTCCGCATAAGCGATGATCAGCATCGCCTGGTCGTAGAGCATTTTCTCGAAATGCGGCAGCAGCCAGTGGTCATCGGTGGAATAGCGATGAAAGCCGAAACCGATTTGATCGTACATGCCGCCCGCCCGCATGGCCGCAAGCGTTTTCTCTACCATATTCAATGCTTTTTTCTCACCTGTTTGATGCCAGTAACGCAGCAGAAACAACAGCTTGTGCGGGCTCGGAAACTTCGGTGCGCCGCCAAAGCCGCCACGCACGGCATCAAAGGACTGAAGCAGTTCCTGATATGCGCGCGCTGTCACACCTGTTTCCAACGGAGTGTCTTTGGCATCGGGCGCATTCATGCGGTTTAAAGCCGCCACCAGCTGATCCGCAGGCTGAAGCAGTTTGGTGCGGTCATGCCGCCACAGTTCATGCACCCGTTCGGTCAGTTCAATCAACCCGATACGGCCAAAGCGGGTGTGTTTGGGCAGATAAGTTGCCGCGAAAAAGGGGCGTTTATCCGGCGTCATGATGATGTTCAACGGCCAGCCGCCCGAACCGGTCATCATCTGTGCCGCCTGCATATACACCTGATCAATATCAGGGCGTTCTTCCCGGTCCACTTTGATGGCGATAAAGGCCTCGTTCAGCACTTTGCCCACTTCCGCATCGGAGTAGGACTCCTCCTCCATCACATGGCACCAGTGGCAGGTGGAATAGCCGATAGAGAGCAGAATTGGCTTATCCTCACGCTTAGCCTTGGCAAAGGCTTCTTCACCCCATGGATACCAGTTCACCGGGTTATGCACATGCTGCAACAGATACGGGCTTGATTCGTGAATCAGGTGATTGCTATGCATCGGAGCCTCCCTGGTTTCAGCCTGGCATGAAAGCAACATTATAGATGCGCAGAAAGACAAAAAGAAAAAGCGTCGCATGGACGTGAATCTGCGTTAAATCCCCAACCCCCGCAATGCAAAGCTCAAACCTTCGCCCGGTTCATCATCCAGGCAAAACACGGAATGCCAGACGCATGTTGTCAGATCACGTTGCGGCATCAGCAGCACGTCACCGGGCTGGAGCAAGAATCCATGTCCCCTCTCAACCATGTACCGGATAAATGCCGGATCACGGTCAATCAGTGCTTCCACCTCTTCGTGATCGCACTCATCCATATATGCTGAAAGTGCTTTGCTGTCCGATGCCAGTTTCCGCAATACCGGCCATGTATTCGCATTCCCCTGCGCCAGAAAAGCACGGATTTCTTCGATGAGTTTCGGCTTGGACAGGGCCAGCCAGAAGGTGCGTCCCGTGATTTGTGCGTAAATCACGCCCGCATGACCGCGTTCGACATCGTGATGAAACTGTGCTCCGCCATTCGGCGCATTGAAATAGACGATACGCTCCACAAATGCCGGTTTTGTTCCCATGATTTCTTGTAATATCATTAAAATATCAGGGTTTTCGGTGATGGTGGCCGATTCCGGAAATATCCTGTCGCACAATACCCCGGCCCAGAGCTGCCGCACCGGATCGGCGGCAACATCCTCATAACCTTCCATGCCAAACGAAAACCGAAACCGAAGCGAGGCATCCTCACCGTGAAAGGACAACCACGAAGCCTTACACCACAAGGCTTCAGCGGTGCATTCTCCCGCGTCTTCAACGTCAAAATACAATTTTTCGATGCCTTGTGCATCGTGTTCTTCCATGGACGAGGCCACCAGGACAAAATGGGGCCGCAATCGGTTTATAATCGGCTCCGCATCCAACAGTCCGGCAACCGTTGAACCATTCAGTGTCTTTTCCATTAACTCACGGGCGGATTCAATATTCTCAGCGTGGTGTGTGATCGCATGCGCGGCCAGTCCCGGCATCCATATAGCCTCATCGTTATGCCATGCCTGTGCAATATGTTGAATGTTGGGGAGCATAGGGCGGCAATCTTCGCGTATCCAGCCAAGCTCAAATCCACGTCGTTTCAAGAGATGCATGTCATGCACAGCCACTCCGGGCTGCGCGATATACTGGATCAACAGGGGCCTGGCCGAGCTATACAGGTCCAGCGGCAGCCAGTTCCGGCTCAAGATCTCCGGCAATATCATCAAACGCTTTATGGAACAGTCCGGCCAGTTCGCGTGCTTTCTTCTCGTAGGCCTGGACATCGTCCCATGCGCAAACCGGGTCCAGCACCCTGGCATCTACGCCGGGACAGGTCTCGGGCATTTGCAGGCGGAAAATGGAATGCTCGCGGTATGCCACATCATCCAACTGTCCTGACAAGGCGGCATTCAGCATGGCGCGCGTGTCGGTAATATCCATGCGTTCGCCGACACCATACGGCCCGCCGCTCCATCCGGTGTTGATGAGCCAGCAGTTCACATGGTGTTTGGCAATCTTTTCACCCAGTAAACGGGCATAAATACCCGGGTGCATCGGCATGAACGGGGCACCGAAACAGGGGCTGAATACGGCCTCCGGTTCGGTGATGCCGGCCTCCGTACCGGCCACCTTGGCTGTATAACCGAGCAGAAAATAATATTTGGCCTGTTCCGGAGTCAGTCTGGCAACGGGTGGCAATACGCCAAAGGCGTCCGCCGTAAGCATCACAATGTTTTTGGGGTGCCCGGCCACGCCCGGATAAATGGCATTGGGCAAATTTGGAATCGGGTACGCAGCGCGCGTGTTTTCCGTCAGGCAATCATCGTCGAGATCCACGCGGCGTGAATCAATATCGAAACGCACATTCTCCATAATCGTACCGAATTTCCGCGTCATATCATAAATCTCCGGCTCTTTCTCCGCGGAAAGCTGGATGACCTTGGCATAACAGCCGCCTTCGATATTAAATATGCCCTCATCGCTCCAGCCATGCTCGTCATCGCCAATCAGCAGTCGCTCAGGATCGGCTGAAAGCGTTGTTTTCCCCGTTCCTGACAGGCCAAAGAATACGGCTGAAGCTCCATCCTTTCCCACATTCGCCGAGGCATGCATGGACAGGATATCCTGTTGTGGCAAGATATAATTCATCCAGGTAAATATCATTTTCTTGATTTCGCCGGCATAGGATGTCCCGCCAATCAGCGCCAGGCGTTTCCCCAGATGCAGAATCACAAAAGCTTCGGAATTGGTGTGCTGCTTGGATGGTATGGCGTGAAAATGCGGCACATGCACTACGGTAAATTGCGGCTCATCCACGCCAATCTCGCGGCCAATGTCCACGGGACGAATCAACATGGTGCGCGCAAACAGCGCGTGCCATGCATCCTGGGTAATGACTCGAACCGGTACCTCATGCGCCGGATCGGCGCCCGCGAAGCAATCCTGGACAAACACCTGCCGCGCCTCCAGATAACTGAACACACGCTTGCACAGGGCATCAAAACTGGCCTCGGGAAAGCACTGGTTGATTTCTCCCCACCAGACCTTGCCCTGACTGGAAGGTTCTTCCACAATAAATTTATCCTTAGCCGCTCTGCCCGTGTAGTAACCTGTGCGCACCACCAGCGGCCCCAAATGGGAAAGATGCCCCTCGCGGCGGCGAATCACCCGTTCGTACAACGCGGGCGTGGGCGTGTTCCAGTAAATACGTTCCAGATTTCTTAGCCCAATTTTTTCCAAACTTTGTTTAATTGCGCTTTGCGTCACTCTTTCCTCCCTTCCGGCATGCTTCGGTCCCGCAAGCTCTGAAACACATCTTCGGCATGAAACGAAGAGCGGACAAGCGGGCCGGAAGCCACTATACCGAAACCTTTCTTTTCAGCCAGATATTTCAGCTCTTCGAACTCCTCGGGAGTCCAGTATTTCATGACCGGATGGTGCCTGACCGAAGGCCTGAGGTACTGGCCAATGGTCAAAATATCCACATCCGCTTCATACAAATCATCCAGCACCTGCAACACTTCGTCACGCTCTTCGCCCAGACCGAGCATAATCCCGGACTTGGTCACCATATTCGTATCCAGTTCCTTGGCCCGCTGCAACAACCTGAGCGACGTGAAATAACGCGCACCGGGGCGTACGGAACGGTACAGGCGCGGGACGGTTTCCAGATTGTGATTAAAGATATCCGGTTTGGCTTTAATCACCGTATCCAGACATGCATTCGGCTTACGTTGAAAATCGGGCGTCAACACTTCAATCGTCACCTTCGGCTGCCGGGCTTTGAGTTCACGGATCACGCACGCATAGTGCTCCGCACCGCCATCTGGAAGATCATCACGGTCCACCGATGTAATCACCACATGCCTAAGGCCCAGCGAAGCCACGGCTTCGGCCAGAAGCTTTGGCTCCTCAATGTTGATCGGGTCCGGACGCCCGGTTTCCACATCACAAAAAGCGCAGGTACGGGTGCAGACGCGGCCCAGGATCATGAACGTGGCCGAGCCATGCTTCCAGCATTCGCCGATATTCGGGCAACTGGCCTCCTCGCATACGGTGTTCAGTTTTTTATCGCGCATCAGCCGGACCAGCTTGCGGTATTCCGGCGATAACGGCGCGCGCACCTTGAGCCATGACGGCTTTCCCATCATCGGTTCTCCGGCAATGGCACCTTGCGGTTGAATCGGGATCACTTTGGACATGGGGCAAGCTTACATTCTGTTGCGGCATCCTGCATCCCAAAGCCGGAAATCGACTCGCCTCTACTTGTCTGTCTTAATGCGACGCTCTTTGTCGCAACGTCGCTTATCCTTGCGCAATCCCTGCGTCAGGAGTGGTAAAATGGACAAACAAAAGCAAGAGGAATCACAGCTGCGTCGGTCCAAATCCCCACACTCCACCAGCATGATTGAATTATGGTGCCTTAGAGTGCTAGTGCTATGTGGGGGCTACCGGAAGTTCGTCGAAAAGGATGGTTTCAGCAGCGATGAGGTGCTGGCCGTGCTTGGGCTGGAAGAGTATGCGGAACAGGAAATTGACCGTCCGGCTTTCATCAAGCTTCTCAAACAAAAGCACCTCCGTATGGAAAAGGCGCACGTCACTTATCCCGAAACGCTGGTGAACAACCTTTCCCATATTCTTGATCGTATTCCACTGAACAAGGTCGAGACGGATATTCTGGTCTTTGCCATTATGCTTCAAACGGAAATCGCGCTTGAAGAATGTACCGAAACGCTGGGCAATCTTGACAAGGCCAAACTGATGCGTGCGCTGTCCACAACCCTTGATTTCCCGCTACGGGATGTTACAGCAGCCTTGGCCTTCAATGGCCGATTGGCAATGTCCGGCCTTCTCAAGATAGACATGGCATGGCCTCGCCAAATGAGTAGTAAAATCGATTTGATGTCTGGCTTGGCAGAAAATCTCCTTGCGCCCGGTACCGATTCATCCAAGCTCTTTGCCAACAGCTTTGTCGAGGGACAAGATCCTAAACTCGGCGGGAAGGACTTTGAACATGTGAAAGGCCCTTACGCCCTGATTCGATGCTATCTTGAACAAGCGCTGCAAAAAACGAAGGGCGTCAATTTCCTGATTTATGGCCTGCCAGGCTCTGGAAAGACGGAAATGGTGCGTTCTGTTGTCCATGAGGCAAAGGCGCAACTATACGAGATCAGCATGGAAGATGCCGAAGGCGATCCCCTTTCCAGCAAGGCACGTTTTTCAGCCTACCAGTTAAGCCAGGAAATACTGAATCGAACGCTCCGCGCGGTCATCATGTTTGATGAAATTGAAGACGTGTTCCCCGAATCATCCGACTCCAATAAACCAAAGCCGGGAAATACCGAGAAAAAGGCATGGATCAACCGCCTGCTGGAATCCAATCAGGTCCCCGCATTCTGGTTAAGCAACAAGGTGCGCCAAATTGATCCAGCCTTCCTTCGCCGCTTCGATTATGTGCTGAAAATGCCGAAGCCCACCAGCCGGATGCGCAAACAAATGTTTACCCGCTATCTCGGCAACCTGCCCGTCAGTGAGGAGTGGCTGGTAAAGATGAGTTCAAACCGGGAAATCCTGCCTGCGCATATTGAGAAAGCGGCCAAAGTCGCCGTGCATGTGGCTGACAAAGATGCAAAAAAGATCGAAGCAGTCCTTGAGAGCGTGCTTGATGGGACGTTGGAGATATTGGACGCAAGAAAAGCGTATAACGCACCTCCCGCCATGGCGACCAGCTACAGCCTCGAATATGTCTCGGCCAACGTGGATGTTTCCGGCCTGGTGAAAGGACTGGCACGAAGCAGGAAAGGCAACATCTGTTTCTACGGCCCGCCCGGCACAGGGAAAACCGCACTGGGCCAATATATTGCCGTGCATCTGGACATGCCACTGATCGTCAAACGCGCTTCGGACCTTCTGAATATGTGGGTTGGTGGCACGGAAAAGAACATCGCGGAAATGTTCCATGAAGCCAGGGATGAGAATGGCGTTTTGCTATTGGATGAAGCGGACTCGTTTCTGCGCGACAGGCGGGGAGCCGATCATTCATGGGAGGTTACGCAGGTCAATGAACTGCTGGTGCAGATGGAGAACTTTGACGGCCTGTTCATCTGCTCTACCAATCTGATGGATGACCTTGATCAGGCTAGCC
>CAZEMN010000073.1:0-8898 GCA_964513335.1 uncultured Zetaproteobacteria bacterium
GGACAGAAACACAAATATCCCTGGCAGTGCAATGAAGTATCGGAACCTGTGGAATATTTTCATGGCAAGCAGAACCTCCTAAGTCGTTCACAACAAAACAATAGCGGCCTTACCTTACCGGAACCTGAGAATAACATGAGCATCCGTTTATCCATGACAGAACCCTCCGTCCGGTGCCTTGGGATGCAAGGGCGGCGCTGCATCAAGTTCAGCCACAACCTTGACGATATCAGCGGCCAGCATGTCGGCCATATCACGTGAAAAACCTTCGCGCACAACGATGCGCAGTACGGCGATCTCACTGGCATCCGGTGGCATGGTGTAAGCGGGTACCTGCCAGCCGCGGGTACGCAGACGCTCGGAGATGTCGTATACCGAGTAGTGCGAGGTATCCTTGAGGCGGAAAGCAAATACAGGGATCGTACTGCCATCGCTCAGTAGTTCAAATGGGCCGAGCTCCGCAATGCGCCCGGATAGATACATGGCAGTATCACGCAAGGTGGAAATGATGCGAGTGTAGCCGTCACGTCCAAGGCGCAGAAAGTTATAATACTGTCCGACAATCTGATTTCCGGGGCGGGAAAAGTTAAGGGTGAAGGTGGGCATGTCGCCACCTAGATAATTAACGTGAAATATCAACTCCTCGGGCAAGTGTTGACGGTCGCGCCACACAGCCCAGCCGACACCGGGGTAGACCAGACCGTATTTATGACCGGATACGTTGATGGAAACGACATTGGGCAGGCGGAAATCCCAGCGCAGGTCCGAATGGATGAAGGGCGCGACGAAACCGCCACTGGCCGCATCAATGTGCAGAGGCACGGCCAGGCCGTGCGTGGCATTGTGGCGGACCACGGCATCATGGATGGCCTCGATCGGTTCGAACTCACCGGTAAAGGTGGTGCCAAGGATGGCGACCACGCCGATGGTGTTTTCGTCGATACGTGCGATGATCTCTTCGGGCTCGATGACGTAATGTCCCTCACGCATCGGGATGTAGTGCGGTTCGACCTCCCAGTAGCGGCAAAATTTTTCCCATACCACCTGCACATTGGCGCCGAGGATCAGATTGGGCCGGTCGGCGGGCTGACCGGCGGCCTCCCGGCGCTTGCGCCAGTTCCACTTCAGCGCCATGCCGGCAAGCATCACCGCCTCGCTGGAACCGATTGCAGATACACCCATTGCCTCTGCATCCTCGGGCGCGTTGAACAGGCGCGCCACCATATTCACACAGCGCGTCTCGATCTCTGCCGTCTGCGGATACTCATCCTTGTCGATCATATTTTTGTCAAACGTCTCGCTCATGAGCCGTTCGGCTTCGGGCTCCATCCAAGTAGTCACGAAGGTAGCAAGGTTAAGCCGCGCATTACCGTCGAGCATTAACTCATCATGGATCAGACGGTAAGCTGTCTCGGGCGGCATTTCTCCCTCGGGCAGCGTGTACTTGGGTACGGGCTCTGTCATGGCGCGTGAACCATAGGCGGGGCTGAGTACAAGATCGGAACATAGTTTCTTGACCATAGTCATTACTCCGTGTCGATGGCGGCCCATCCGGGGCGACGCCAGTGGTACAGTGGCTGCGGCGCAACCAGTATCGCCGCGAGTGTTGCAAGCATGGTCAGCACATAAGGAACAGCGCCAATATCAGTGCTGAAAAAAGGCTGTTCAGTGTACTTATTTATCATCGTTGCTCATCAGGTAACAACGCCATCTCTGTGCATCAGTAGTTTGCGCCGGTATTCCTCCGGGTCCTTGATCTGCGTCATCGCCCCACCGCGTGGAAAGAGCGCATCATAAAGGCGCGACACCCAGAAACGCAGTGCCGCCAGCCTTAAAAGGAACGGTAAAGCACGTTTTTCCGTATCTTCCAGCTTACGCACCTGCTGATAACCATCGAGAAAAGCCTGCATGCGCTCCTGATCACTGTCCTTAAGCAATACCGCCTGCGCATTCAGTGCAATGGCAATATCCATTGTATAAGCCGCATCATGTGCATAGTAAAAATCAATGATGCCGGAAACCTCATCGGCCTCGAACAGGACGTTATCGACAAACAAATCACCGTGAATCACACCACATGGCAGCCCCTCCCATGTACACGATTGCTGAAACTGCAATTCATCCAGCAACAGGTCCGCTGCTTCATCGCCATATCGCGTGCGGGTTTTTTCCAGCACTGCATCAACTGTTTCCTGTAGCCATGCGACACCGGTCGGATTTTCTCTTTTCCCGTCAAATGAAGCGCCTGCTGCATGCAGCGTCGCCAAAGCGGCACCGGAAGAGCGTAGTTGGATATCGTTTAGCACATCCAGCGTCCGGCCCGGCAGACACGAAACAATGCACCCCTGCTTACCTGCAAAGTCAAACAATAACGAATCGTCCCGGCGTGGCATGACATCCGGGCACGGAACCCCCTCCCCCGCAAGATGGCACATTAAGTGCATGAAATATGGTAATTCGCTGGCATTCATGCGCTCGAAAAGTGTCAGCACATAGCGGCCGGAATCGGTATCAATGTAAAAATTACTGTTTTCGATACCCGCTGCAATGCCTTCAAAGTTCTTACATGCGCCCAGTGCATATTCGGCAAGAATGCTTGTGATATCATCATGTGAAAGTTCTGTATAAACGGACATAAACTCCTCATTTTAAAAAGGGGACAGTTTCACTTTTTCCAGAGGAAGAAAGTAAACTGTCCCCTTTCTTAAAATTTGCAACCGATTGTGGATGTCCGCAGGCGAAAAGCAAGGAAGTGAATGTTTCATGTTTGAAAGGCTTCCGTTAGCTTGCGCAGCGATATGATCGGGTGTTTCAATGGATAGCATTATCATACAAGGTGGCCGACCGCTTTCCGGTACGGTGGAGGCCAGCGGTGCAAAAAATGCTGCCTTACCGTTGCTGGCGGCAGCCATCCTTGCGGACGGCCCCATGATCTATCACCGCATCCCCCATTTACGTGATATCACCACGATGATGACGCTACTGGCCAACCAGGGCGCGGATGTATCCATGGATGACAAGGGCCGGGTTCGTGTGGATACATCCGCAAGCCACCTGCCTGAAGCCCCGTATGAACTGGTCAAGACCATGCGCGCATCGGCCCTGGTGCTTGGCCCCCTTCTGGCCCGTTTCGGGCAGGCCCGCGTCAGTCTTCCGGGCGGTTGTGCCATTGGCGCCAGACCCATGGATATGCATCTGAAAGGGCTGGAAGCTATGGGTGCGGAAATCCGGGTGGAACAAGGTTATGTCGTTGCGAAAACAAAGGGGAAACTGCAAGGGGCACGTATCGTTTTTGGTACGGTCACGGTGACGGGAACGGAGAACCTGATGATGGCGGCAGTATTGGCCGAGGGAGAAACCATACTGGAAAATGCGGCGCGTGAACCCGAGGTAGTCAATCTCGCCGAGTCCCTCAGACAGATGGGGGCGGATATTAAAGGAGACGGCAGTGGGTGCATTTGCATACAGGGCGTAGACAAGCTGAATGGCGCTGAAGTATCCGTGATTGCCGACAGAATCGAAGCTGCAACCTATCTTGCCGCCGGATTGATTACCGGCGGTGAGGTAACGGTAAAACACGTTGACTCGGGTATGCTGGATGCTTTTCTTGCGCGGGTGGCCGAAGCCGGTGCCAGTGTGGAAACAGGTGAGGACTGGGTGCGATGCAGTGCCAGTGAACGATTACAGGGCGTGAATATCCAGACCAGCCCGCACCCCGGCTTCCCCACGGACCTTCAGGCCCAGTTTATGGCGTTGATGTGCATCGCCAGCGGCAGCAGTGTGATCAGTGAAACCATCTTCGAGAACCGTTTTATGCATGTGCAGGAATTACGCCGCATGGGTGCCAATATTGTGCTGAATGGCAATGCGGCCGTCGTGGATGGAATCGAAACCCTGTCCGGCGCCCCTGTCATGGCCACCGATTTGAGAGCGTCAGCCAGCCTTGTGCTGGCGGGGCTGGCCGCCACAGGTGAAACCACCATCTCCCGTGTTTACCATATTGACCGGGGCTACGAGCGCATCGAGGAAAAATTGAGAACACTCGGTGCATCCATCGAACGCGTAACGCCCACCCCGGAATTGTTCCGGAGCCCAAGCCTTGCCACAAGCTAAACTTATCATTGCACTGTCCAAGGGACGCATACTTTCCGAAACGCTGCCATTGCTGGAACGTGCAGGACTGACGCCCAAGGAGGATTTGCACACAACCCGCCAGCTCATGGTGGATGCTGCGGGAGGCGTGCGATTCCTGTTGATTCGCGCCGCTGATGTTTGCACCTATGTTGAACATGGCGCAGCCGACATGGGCATTGTTGGACGCGACTTACTGCTCGAATCCCGTCCCAACGTATATGAACCGATCGACCTTGGTATTGGTCGTTGCCGACTATGCATTGCTGGTCCCTCGGAACTGGTCGCCAAAGGCAAACCGGCAGCAGGAAGTCGTATCAGGGTGGCCACCAAATATGACCGCCTTACGGAACAGTATTACATGACGCAGGGTGTGCATGCGGATATTATTCATCTGTATGGCTCCATGGAGCTGGCACCGCTGGTCGGCATGGCGGATCGGATTGTCGATCTGGTGGAGACAGGAAGCACGCTGGCGGCCAACAATCTGGTGGAAGAGGATACGCTGTATGATATCTCCAGCCGTCTAGTGGTGAACCCGGCCAGTTTTGCAACCCGGAAAGCACTTATTGCTCCGGTGATAGATGCATTTTCAAAAGCCATAAGGAATGAGAATTCGTGAGCAACATCAAACGTCTGGATGCTTCCGGAAGCAACTTTAATGAAGAACTCGATGCGTGTCTGTCACGCGAGACTGATACCGGTGCGGACATACAACAGACCGTAGCAACCATCATTGAGGATGTTTGCAAACGTGGCGACACTGCACTTTGTGAATATACGCAGAAATTTGACGGCTGGAACTGCATGCCTGCGGATATTGAAATCCCCAAAGTACGCATGGAAGAAGCATGGGCGCAGCTCGCCGATAAAGATCGCGAAGCACTGGAGATGGCTTCGTTGCGTATCCGCGCGTATCACGAACATCAGCGCCAGGAAAACTGGGAATTCACCGATGATACCGGACTTACGCTGGGTCAACGCATCACGCCACTGGACCGCGCCGGGCTTTACGTTCCGGGAGGTAAAGCCGCCTACCCTTCATCCGTCCTGATGAACGCCATTCCGGCCCGTGTGGCCGGCGTGGAAGATATTGTCATGGTGGTCCCGACACCGGGCAATGAAATTAATGAGCTGGTACTGGCCGCTGCACATATCAGTGGTGTACAACGTGTCTTTGCCGTTGGTGGTGCACAGGCTGTAGCCGCGCTGGCCCATGGTACGGAAACGATTCCCGCCGTGGACAAAATCGTCGGCCCCGGCAATCGCTATGTTGCCGCAGCTAAAAGGCAGGTGTTCGGCATCTGCGGCATTGATATGATCGCAGGTCCTTCGGAAATCGTTGTCGTGGCCGATAGTGGAAATCCGGAATGGCTGGCGGCAGATTTTCTCTCGCAGGCCGAACACGATGAAGCCGCTCAGAGCATCTTTATTTCGACCGATAAAAGCTTGATTGAGGCCGTGGCAAGCAAAATTGAGGCGCTCCTGACCACCCTCTCCCGCGCTGATATTGCAAGAAAATCCGCTGAAACGCATGGCGCACTGATTTATGTACCGGATTTGGCCAGTGCTGCGGACGTGATCAATCGCATTGCACCGGAACATCTGGAGCTCGCATTGGAGGATCCGGACGTTCTGTTGCCTTATATTCGCCATGCTGGAGCTATTTTCCTTGGTCATTTCGTACCGGAAGCACTGGGAGATTATGTCGCTGGCCCCAATCATGTGCTGCCGACCAATCGCACGGCACGTTTCTCCTCCGCGCTTGGCGTATATGATTTCACCAAGCGCAGCAGTGTTATCCGGGCTGATCGTGAAGGTGTGCTTGCGGTGGGCCCCACCGCCGCGCATCTGGCGCATCGTGAAGGACTCACAGCCCATGCCCTGAGCGTGGAACTGCGCCTGAAGGATGCAGAATGATTCGTAACGACATCAAACAGCTTGCCGCCTACCATGTTCCGGACGCGAGTGGCCTCATCAAGCTTGATGCAATGGAAAATCCCTACCCCTTACCGGATGCGCTCAAGGATAAATGGGCCAACCATATTCGCAATGTAAACATTAATCGTTACCCCGATGCGGAGATGAACGAACTTCGCCATGCCATTGCAGACAGGGATGGCCTGCAAGCCGATCAGGTGCTTTTAGGCAATGGCTCTGATGAGATTATACAAATGGCATTGATCGCAGCTGATCAGGGCGCATGTGTGATTCCTCAACCAACATTCGTCATGTATGAAATTATTTCCCGATGGCTGAAACGTCCTGTAGCGAGCGTGCCGCTGGAAAAAGATTTCAGCCTCAATGCCGATGCTTTCCTGCGTGTTTGTTCCAGAGAGAAAGCTGCCATTGCATTTCTGGCCTGTCCGAACAACCCCACCGGCAATATGTGGCCGCGCGACACTGTTCGGCAAATCATAGATAATTTTCGTGGTCTTTTAATCATTGATGAGGCCTATAACCCCTTCGCCGATGAAAGTTATACCGATATGATTGCACCACACGTGGTTGTGTTGCGCACTTATTCAAAATTGGGCATGGCCGGTTTAAGGCTGGGATATGCGCTCGGCCACCCGGATACCATCGCCCAACTGAACAAGGTACGTCTGCCCTACAATATCAGCAGTCCGGGACAGGCTTCGGCCCGTTTCTTTCTGGAGAATTTCGATGTGTTCGAAGAGCAGGCAAAAAAGATTCGCTCTAATCGCGGCCGGATGTTAGCTGCGATGATGTCCATGGATAATATCGAGGTATTCCCTTCACAGACCAACTTTATATTGCTGCGCGTCCCAAACGCAGATGCTACATTTGAAGCGCTAAAACAACGCGGTATTCTGGTCAAAAACCTGCATGCTGCGGGAGGCTTGCTGCAGAACTGTTTGCGCGTCACCATCGGCATGTCCGAAGAAAACACCCAATTCATCGCAAGCTTGAAGGAGATTATTGGTGAAACAAGCAGCTAACCGCAACGCATCCATCACTCGCACCACCAAGGAAACGGATATTGAACTGAAACTGAATCTGGATGGCAGTGGTATTTCCAGTATCAACACATCCATTCCGTTTCTGGACCACATGCTGGAGCAGGTATCGCGTCACGGCCTGGTTGATTTAACTATTTCCGCCCGTGGCGACCGGGAAATTGACGACCACCATACCGTGGAAGATATTGGTATTTGTTTCGGTGAAGCGCTTCATGACGCTCTGGGCGATAAGGCGGGTATCCGCCGCTACGGCCATGCCTATGTGCCGCTGGATGAAGCGTTATCACGCGTAGTACTGGATTTATCAGGCCGTCCGGGCATGGAATACCACATTCCCTTCCCCAAGGAACGTGTGGGAGACTTTGATGTAGATTTATTTAAGGAATTCTTCCAGGCCATTGTGAATCATGGGAAAATCACGCTTCACATTGATGCAATTCGGGGCGATAACAATCATCATATGATTGAAACAGTATTCAAGGCTTTTGGCCGGGCGCTGCGCATGGCGGTAGAAAAAGATGAACACGTTTCCGGTGTCCCTTCCACCAAAGGAGCGTTGTAACCACAAAGACACGAAGGCACAAAGCAGATAATGGTTTTTCTTTGTGACTCTGTGGTAAGGATTCGACTATGATCGCATTGATTGATTATGGCATGGGCAACCTGCATTCCGTTGCCAAGGCGATTGAGCGCGCTGGCGGGCAAATACGTCTTGTTAAAACACCGGAAGAACTGGAAGGTTGTGACCGTATCGTATTGCCCGGCGTTGGGGCTTTTCGCGATTGCATCGGCGCCCTGCATCAAAGTGATCTTGATGAAGCCATCAAAAACCGTTGTGCCGGGGGAACACCATTTCTGGGCATCTGTCTGGGGATGCAGGTGCTTTTAAGCCGTTCATTCGAGTTCGGTAAATACAAAGGTCTGGATATGATTCCGGGTGATGTTATTCGTTTTCCACAAACACTTCCTGCCAAAGGTTTCAAGATTCCCCACATGGGCTGGAATGATGTGCTGCTGCCAGAGCAACCTCATCCGGTGCTGGAGGTGTTGAGAAACCGGCAATGTTACTTTGTTCATTCCTACTATTGTATTCCCTCCGATAAAGCCCATACGCTGGCACAGTGCGATTATGGCGATATTCGTTTTGCCTGTGCCATAGGCCGGGATAATATCATTAGCGTACAATTCCATCCGGAAAAAAGTCAGGCTTCGGGGCTGGCGTTACTGGAGTCATTTCTTCAATGGAATCCATGAGTTCAAGCCATACGTTCGAGTTAATTCCAGCCATTGATCTGAAGGGTGGGCATTGCGTTCGTCTGAAGCAGGGACGCATGGAGGATGCAACGGATTATGGCGACGATCCTGCAAAAATGGCTGGACACTGGCAGTCTCTGGGAGCTACACGTCTGCATGTGGTGGATCTGGACGGTGCTTTTGCCGGAAAGCCCGAGAATCGCAATGCCATTCGTGGCATCTGTACGCGGCTTTCTATTCCCGTTCAACTCGGTGGAGGTTTGCGTGATCTGAAAACGATTGAAGATACGCTAAGTCTCGGTGTAGAACGTGTGATCCTGGGCTCCGTTGCCGTATCCAACCCTCAGCTTGTGACGGATGCATGCACGGCATTTCCCGGACAGGTCTGTGTTGGCATTGATGCCAAAGGCGGCATGGTCGCAGTGCATGGATGGGATGACGTAACGGATACTGCTGCTGTTGATCTGGCCCGGCGCTTCGAGGATGCGGGCGTAGCCGCTATCATCTACACAGACATTGCCCGCGACGG
>CAZEMN010000074.1:0-8855 GCA_964513335.1 uncultured Zetaproteobacteria bacterium
GCAGCAGCACATCCCTGATCTTCATCTTCGGGTCCAACTCCCGCATCTGGGTCAGAAATGCCGGGGCCAGACGCACGCCGTGGCGCACCCGGCCCGTGTCCGGCTTCAATTCGCCGAGCAGGATACGCAGCAGCGTCGTCTTGCCGATGCCGTTCGGGCCGACCAGCCCGATGCGGTCACCGGCCATGATTTTATGGCAGAAATCGTGCGTAATAATCGTGTCGCCAAAGCTGTGCGAAATATCCACAGCCTCAATCAACATCTTGCCGGGCTTGACGCCACTGGCCACGCGCAATTCCACATCACCGCCGCGCAATCGCCGTGCCGTCCGCTGGCTGCGCAGATCCTCCAGTGCACGCACGCGTCCTTCATTGCGCCTTCTCCGTGCCGGAATCCCTTTGCGTATCCAGCGCTCCTCGTCGGCTAAAAGTTTGTCGAACTTGCGGTGTTGCGTTGCCTCCATGGCCAGCATTTCAGCCTTCTTTTCCAGATATTCGGTGTAGGTACAGGTAAAATGCGTCAAATGTCCGCGATCCAGTTCGATGATCTCCTCGGCCACGGCGTCGAGGAAGTATCGATCATGGGTAACAAACACCACCGCGCCGGGAAAGGCGGCGACAAAATCCTCCAACCATTCGATGGAGGCCACATCGAGATGGTTGGTCGGCTCATCAAGTAGCAACAAATCGGGTTCGGATACGACAGCGCGGGCCAGCGCTACACGCCTCAACCAGCCGCCGGAAAGCTCACCTGCATCGCGCTCCGCCTCCAGTTTCAGCCTTGAAATGGCTGTCTCGATACGGGCATGGAACTGCCATGCACCGATGCGCTCCAGCTTATCCTGCAAGGCATTCAGTCTGTTGAGCACTTGCGGCGACGTGTCCTCATCAAGCGCCTGCAAAGCAGCGTGATAATCCTCCAGCGCCCTGGCCACATCCCCCAAACCCCCGGCCACCACATGGAACACGCTCTGTCCGGCCTCGAAATGCGGTGCCTGCGGCAGATAGGCGACACGCGTGCCGCCGCGTAGCGTGATCTCACCACCATCATGCTCCATCTGCCCGGTCATGATCTTCAGTAGCGTGGACTTGCCTTCACCATTGCGGCCAATCAGGCCGATACGTACGCCACGGTTGATGGTCAGGGATACATCATCGAGCAGCACCTGCGGCCCGAAGGCTTTGGCTATATGATTGAGTGTCATGACCGGCATGGGGCTATACTACCACATTAGAATATCAGTTTTTCGGGGGTACTCTGAATAAATCCTTTGTCCGGGCTAGCACTTCTCTACCACCCCGCGCATCGTGGTCTGTAGCTGGCTGCGTGAATACGGCTTGTGCAGAAACCCGGTCAGCCCCTGGGCCCGGAACCGGTCCAGCACGTCCTGTTTGGTAAAACCACTACAAAGAACCACGGGCACCTCGGCCCGGATGTCATGCAGGGCTATAAAAACCTCTTCTCCATCCATGCCCGGCATGCTGAAATCGAGGATCACAGCCACCAGTTCACCCGCTTTCTCCCTGAAGCGCTCAATCGCCTGCTTTCCATCGCTGGCGAAAATCGTTTCAAAGCCCATTTTCTCAAGCATGCGGCAACAGAGCTTTCGCACCAGGTCATCATCGTCCACCACCAGCACAAGACCGGAGCCCTTCCAGTCCTCCACCACGGAAGCATGTGTCACCTGCTTTTCTGCCGCCGGAGGCAACAACAAACGGAAGCTGCTGCCCATGCCCGGCTCGCTTTCCACATGGATGGTGCCCTGATGTCCCCGCATAATCCCCAGCCCCGCAGACAAGCCCATGCCACGCCCATATTGTTTGGTGGTAAAGAAAGGGTCAAAGATACGCGTCATCATTTCCACATCCATGCCACAGCCGGTATCGGACACTTCGATAAACACGTAGTCCCCCTCCGGTAATGCCTCGTTTGTAAGGCTTTCACCCAGATACTGCCGGTTCGCCTGCATCACACCAGTCGTCAGGGTAATGACGCCTTCATCTCCCCCTTGCGCCTGACCCGTTCCAATAGCCTCGGATGCATTGAGTATCAGGCCGCTGATGACCTGATGCATCTGCGGCAAATCCACCCTTACCCTGGGAAGTTCAGAGGTGAGATGCAGCTTGACCTGTACGCCCTGATGTATTTTGGTGCTTAACAAACCTGTGATTTCTCTGGCTATATCATTAAGACAAATGCTGCTCAGATTAATCTTCCCCTTGCCGGCAAAAGCCAATAGCTGGGTACACAGTTCCGCTGCCCGCTTACATGAGTTTTCAATTTGCAGCATATTCCTGGACAGCGTGCTGGCCGGTTTGGAATCCATGCGCGTCATTTCCGCATTGCCCATGATGACACTGAGCAGGTTATTGAAGTCATGCGCGATTCCACCGGCCAACACACCCAGACTCTTCAGTTTATCACCGTGCAGGAGCTGCGCTTCAGCCTGCATGCGCCCTTCCTGCGCTTCCCTGCGATCTTCTACTTCTTGCTCAAGCCGCTTGTTCGCAATAATCAGTTTCATCTGCCAATATTCCCGCAGGTACTCAAAAATGCAGGCAATCAACGTATAGAATAGAAATGAAGTGCCAAAATAAATCAATTCGGCACTGCTGTATGGCAAGAGGAAAAGACCTTCGTACTGTGCAAAGAACGCAACCAGAAGCAGGGCGGCAAATCCCCCCGTCCACAGCCAGCCGAACCGAAGACCTGTAATATAAAAAGCAACGAAGGGATAGATAAACACCCAGTAGATGCCGGTATTGGCAATGCCGCCATCAATCCATAAACCACCAAAAATGAAGATGGCGCAAATCATCAGCATGGCTTCGAATAGCGGCAGAAGATGATGTTTTCTTTTTGCCAGACAAATCGGCATCAGCACCAGCCCTACTGCCAGCAACAACAGTCCCAACCACTGATGGCCTGCAAAATAGTTAACGGGACTGAAGAACAGCGCGGTTGGAACTGCAAGGTTAAGCGTAAGCGCCAGTGCTCTCCGACGGTAATCCGCATCCTCACGCAAGTACAAATCATTCCTGGCCCGCATGAATTGCAGCAAATCCCTAAACATATGCCCCCGCGCCCTTTCTCATGGCGCAACTTTACCCCTCGGAGCTATGTCTATTCAACTACCATCTACCCATCCGCATGCACATGGCTCTGACACCAGAACCAATCTATTGTCAGAACATCACAAAAAAAGATGGTGCAAATAAAGTCAGGCGGCAACCTTGACCGGACGAATACGCAGGCCGAAAAGCAAACGTGCCACATCATTAAAATGCCTGACATAATGAATGGTAAGGCCCTGCGGCACCGATTCCGGCAGTTCCTCGACATCTACCTGATTGGCAGCGGGAAGAATCACCTCTGAAATACCGAGGCGTTTGGCCGCCAGCAACTTTTCGCGTTCACCGCCAATGGGCAACACATCGCCGGTCAGCGTCATCTCCCCGGTCATGGCCATCGCTAATGGCACTTTACCCAGGGCCAGCGATAACAAGGCCGTGGCCATGGTAATGCCGGCCGAAGGGCCATCCTTCGGCACCGCGCCTTCCGGTACATGCAGGTGAACAAAGGTCTTGTCGAAGAAGTCCGGCGGTGCACCGAAGCGGGCAAGATTGGCGGTAACGTAGGAGTATGCAATCTCCGCCGATTCCTGCATTACTTTGCCCAGCTGACCGGTCAATTTCAGACCCCGTCTGTCATGGTGCGTCACCGTGGCCTCCAGCATAAGCGTGACTCCGCCCATCGCCGTCCATGCCAACCCCGTTGCCAGTCCCACGCCCTGACGGAGATGTTCTCCCCGGAACCGTGGTTTGCCAACATATGTATCCAGATTTCTCGCGCCAATGCTGATGGGTGGAGATATCTCTTCCCGCACGAGTTTTATAGCCGCCTTGCGCTGAATCTTTTTCAGCAACCGCTCCAACCGCCGCACTCCCGGCTCACGGGCGTACTCATCCACCAGACGCGTCAATGCCGTCCGGCCAAGCTTGATGTCACTTCCCTTAAGGCCGTTCTCCTCAAGTAGCCGCGGCCAAAGATGCTTGCGTGCAATCTCCATTTTCTCCGGCGCAATATACCCGGCCAGATGGATAATTTCCGCCCGATCCAGCAACGGTTTGGGAACAGTATCCAATTGATTGGCGGTTAACAGGAACAGCACGCGGGAGAGATCGAAACGCACGTCCAGATAATGATCGAGGAAATCGCTGTTCTGCTCGGGATCCAGCACTTCCAGCAACGCGGAAGATGGATCGCCGCGAAAATCCGAGCCGATTTTATCCACTTCATCCATCATAATCACCGGATTGGCGGCCTTGACCTGTTTCAGCGCCTGAACGATTTTACCCGGCATGGCGCCGATATAGGTGCGGCGATGTCCCTTGATCTCCGCCTCGTCACGCATGCCACCCACCGAAAAACGGTAAAAGGGGCGGTTCACCGCCTCGGCGATGGCACGGCCAATGCTGGTTTTCCCCACTCCCGGCGGACCAACGAACAGGATGATGGAGCCGCCCACCTCCTTTTTGCGCACACCCACGGCAATAAATTCCAGTATGCGATCCTTAACATCTTCCAGACCGGAATGATGACGGTTCAAGGCGCGGGATGCCGACTTCAGATTCAGGCGGTCCTTACCGAACTTGCCCCACGGCAATGCCGTCAACCAGTCGAGATAATTGCGTGATACGCCATACTCGGGAGAGGAAGGATCCAGCATCGAAAGCTTGCGCATTTCCTCGTCAAAAACGTCTCTGGCTTCGTCCGAAAAAGTGAGTTTCCCGGCGCGCTTCTCCAGCCGTTTGATTTCCTGATCGCGTGGGTCTTCCTCCATACCCAGCTCACGCTGGATTTCGTGCAATTGCTCATTGAGAAAGAACTTCCGCTGCTGCTCCGAGATACGTTCGTCGATATTGCTGCGGATGCGACTCTGAATCTTGCTGACATTGAGTTCACGGTTGAGCAAACTCATCACCTTTTTCATGCGATCGAAGATGGGGTAGGTCTCAAGCACATCCTGCAATTCCTCCCGTCCCGCCGTCGTCATACTGGCGGCAAAATCCGCGAGACGGTTGGGCTCATCCAGCCCGAAACGGGATAAAAACAGTCGTAATTCCTCTTCATACAGGGGATTGTGCTTGAGCAATTCCTTAATGGTATTGACAATAGCCACGGTATAGGCGCGCAGCTCTACATTATCCTCGTAGTTGGTTTCCACCTGATATTTCACCCGCACCCGAATGTGCGGCGGGCCAGCGGAAAACTCCTGCACGCGGAACCGCTCCATACATTCGATGATGACATGCAGTCCGTGGCCGGCCACTTCCACGGCCTTGACCACCTTGGCGGCGACGCCAACTTCATGCAGATTCTCGGTGGAGAATGGCGCCTCTTCGTCACGCACCAGAATCAGGCCAATATATTGCTCGTCGGCATTGGCGATCTCATGAAAGACCTTGATCATCTCTTCGCCCTCGTACACCAGGGGTACGATCAGTCCAGGGAACAGCGGACGGTTGGATAACGGCAGAATACTCAAAAACGGCGGCAACATCTCGCGGGCCACCACCAGAGTGGAACCGCCGCTCGCTGACGTCTCGCTATCAATAGTGTTCGGTTCTATAATATCGGGATCATGAATTTCATCTGTCATTCACATTATATAATGGAGTATTGTCTATAGTTCAAGGGCTTAAAAAAATAATTCGGTCCGGACATCAAACGAATATTGCTTTTACGGAGGAACACATGCGCTCATTCAAAGGAATGTTTTTGCTGATTATGACCAACCTGCTGGTCTTTCTGACGCTGATTATTTCCGGCAACATCCTGATTAATTTCGTGCTGCCGATGTTTGGCATCGACATGCGTGGAAACTTTGCCAGTTATCAGTTCGCCTGGGCCATGGTATTCGGTTTCGGCGGCGCCTTTATTTCTCTGCTGATGTCCAAGCCAATGGTCAAACGAATGTATCGCATGCAACAGGTTACCCAGCCATCCACACCAAAGGAACGGCTGGTTTACGAAACAATTCAGGAATTGGCGCGCCGGGATCAACTGAAGATGCCGGAAGTATGGGTCTATCTGGATGACGCACCCAATGCTTTCGCCACCGGACCGGGCCGCAATCGTTCCATGGTCGCCGTGTCTTCAGGGTTGGTGAACAATCTCTCCGACGACGAAGTCAAATCCGTGCTGGCGCACGAAATGGGACATGTGGCCAATGGTGATATGGTTGCCACCACGCTGCTCCAGGGTCTGATGAACACCTTTGTCTATTTTCTGGCCGGCATGATTGCGCGCCTGGTTGCCAGCGCCACTTCCCGTAATGGCGAACCGAACTTCATGATTTATTTCGTTGTAAACATCGTGCTACAGATTCTGTTCTCTATTCTCGCCATGATCGTGGTGATGTGGCATTCACGCCGTCGCGAATTTCGCGCTGATGCGCATGCCGCCCAAGCCTATGGCGCGGAACCGATGATTCGCGCATTGCAGAAAATTGATGCTATAGCGCGGCAGACTCAGCCGGTCGAGGAAAAATCATCTCCCACGCTGGCACCGAAGGATGCACTGGCCACGCTCAAGATTCACGGGGGAAAATCGGGCGGCATTTCCAGCCTGTTCGCCAGTCACCCACCGATTGAGGCACGTATTGCCGCACTCAGAGGCTTATCCCGCAAATAAAAAACGTGGGATATGCTTGCTCATACTCCGCAAGGGCTTGGCGGGCGGGCATTAATCCGTCTATGATGACAGACGATGAGCAAACACCAGACCGCTGCCATGTTGGTTATCGGCAATGAAATCCTTTCAGGCCGTACGCGCGAGGCCAATGGCTGGCTGACTGCACAGAAGCTCTTTGATTGCGGCTGCAGACTGGCTGAAATTGCTATCGTTCCGGATAACCAACACACCATAGTCGAGTCACTGAACAAGCTGCGGAACAGCTATGATGCGGTGATTACCAGCGGTGGCATCGGCCCAACGCATGACGACATCACCATGGATTCCGTGGCCAAGGCCTTCGGCGTTCCCCTGAAGGAACACCGCTACATCGTACAGACGATGGCCAAGCACTACGGAAAGGACGGCATGAACGAAGGACGACGACGTATGTCGCGCGTTCCGGAAGGGGCCAGATTGATACGCTGTGGGAAGACGATTGCACCAGGGGCGCATATCGGCAACGTGTATGTGCTGGCCGGCGTACCGGACATCTTTGCCTCACAACTGGACGCGATTCTGGACAATTTCGGCGGTCAGGGGTTTGAACGGCGGGAGATCGAGATTGCCCTGCCGGAAAGCAGCTTCGCGCTACAACTGGAAGAGATTCAGCGGCAGTTCTCCGAGGTTGAAATTGGCTCCTATCCGAGCCGCTGCGGGAACCACCCCTACGGCAAAATTTGCCTGAGCGGACAGAACAACGCACAGCTTATCGCAGCTGAAAGGCGGGTGAAGGCCATGCTCACATCCCTGGATTATCCACCGAAAAAAGATTAGACTGCAAAATAACAGGTCAATTCAGTCCCGACAGACAATGAGTGGCAAGTTCCGGATCATCCGCATCTAGAATGGCACTGATCACGGCGACACCGAAGCCTGCAAGCTCTTTGCGATTCTCCAGACTAATGCCGCCCAGGGCGATAACGGGTAGCCCCGCATTTCTTGCAATCTTCATGAACCGGTTCACACCGAGCGGCAACGCTTGCGGATGACTTGCAGTGGAAAACACCGGTGACAGCAATGCAAAATCCGCTCCGTAATGCATCGCCCGCTCCAGTTCTTCGGTACTGTGACACGATGCCGAAATGGTCATTCCCTCATGGTTCAACCATTTTCGCATGGCTGGAATCTCCTCCATATCCGTAGCAGCAACATGTACGCCATCTGCTCCCACTGCTCGCGCAACATCGGCCTGACTATGCACAATCAGTAATGCATTATGCGTCATTGTCATCGTCCTTAATCGCGAACAAAAAACCAGTAGATGGGCGCTGTCCATTTGTTTCTCGCGCACCAGTACGGCATCTATGCCACCACATAAGGATGCTTCTACGGCCTCAAAGAACCGTTCGTGTTCCATGCATGAGGAATCTGTAATCAAAATTAATTTGGGAACCGGCAAAAAACTAACCCTTCATAACAACTGTTCAGCAGGGCCGATGTAACTGCTCAGGTTGCACCTTATTTGTTCGGGAACAAGGAGCCCACGCGCAGTTTGCTCCTGCAAATGAGCATGTTTGACGCAGTGATCGGGCAAATAAGGGATGAACTGAGTAGTTACTCATTCAAAAGCGTTTAATCACCCACTCAGGTGGATTCCTGTATTTATAGCCTCCCGGCATCCGCCGCTCAAAATTGCCATCACCATTATTGTCATAAATATAATAGGGTGGTGTGCCAATGGCCGGGCTGATCTTGATCATATACACGCGTCCATGCAGGGAATATTCCTCCACCGTCGCCCCATCCTTGCGCTTGAAGACACGAACCTGCGCATCTTTGCCCGCTTCGGGCGCTGCAAACTCATCGCTCAGATTGTTTTGTCTGTTGGGTGGCTGCACCGTTTCTTTCGCTTCGGGCGTGTTCTGCACTCCCGTTGGCGGTGGTAATACCGAAGATCGATCTGCCGCCATAACAGTAAAAACGGGCATGTATATCAGGAAGGTAAGGAAAAAGAAAAGATGCCGGTTCATATTCCTAAGTATAGACGGAACGCTTAATCTTACACAACACCTTGCACAAAAGTGTCGGATAGACTTGGATTAGGGGCCTGTTAACACTAATGATGAACGAGGCGCTGCTGTCCCAAATGAGGCCAGTCAAGGCGCGAGGAGTGAAGT
>CAZEMN010000075.1:0-8715 GCA_964513335.1 uncultured Zetaproteobacteria bacterium
ATGAACGAGGCGACGAGGGCATTTTTGTGGCAATGCAAGGCATTTTGAGCGAAGTGTGCCCGAGGCACATGAGCGAAAAATAACGCAGCAGAACACAAAAATGGTTCGTCCCGCAGGGCTGCGTCCCAAATGAGGCCATTCGGCGTTACTCGTCGTTCATTTGGATTCACCAAACTTCTCTCCTCGCGCCTTGACTGGCCTCATTTGGGACAGCAGCGCCTCGTTCATAATTAGTGTTAACAGGCCCTAATACTACCCGAACACGGTATCCGCTGTACAATGCGGAAATGCTCGATAACAGACTGCAATTACCCGCACTCACGCTGTCAGAACTACAGGCGAAAATCGTGTCTATGAAGCAACCGGCTTACCGTGCCAGGCAGGTATGGAACTGGATGAACAAGGGTGTCTCCAATCCCGATGAGATGCGCAATTTACCCACGGAATTATGTCATCAACTCTCTGAACAACTGATTTGCGAACCGCTGAAACTTTTGCAGCGGCAAGTCTCCGTGGATGGCACGCGTAAGTATCTGTTTCAATTAAAGCATGGCGGTATGGTGGAAACCGTTCTCATCCCGGAAAAACGCCGGTGCACGGTCTGCATATCTTCACAAGTCGGGTGTGTCCTGGATTGTCCTTTTTGCAATACCGGCACGCAAGAATTCAAAAAAAATCTGTCGTCAGGTGAAATCGTGGCACAGGTTCTCGCTGTCAAACACGACCTGCTGCATCATCCCCTGCCGGAAGAACTGCATCGTACAGTCACCCATGTTGTTTATATGGGTATGGGCGAACCGCTGGCCAATGAAGACGGCACTCATGGAAGCCTGCGTATCCTTCTGGACGGGGATGGGTTAAATCTGTCCCGGCGCCGGATCACGGTCTCCACGTCAGGGCTTGTACCGCAGATCCGGCGTCTGGGCGAAGCATACCCTGTGAATCTGGCAATCTCCCTGCATGCGGCAAGCGATGATTTACGGGATATACTGGTTCCCATCAACCGTAAACATCCACTTCGTGCGCTGCGTGAATGTCTGGATACTTATCCGTTGACGCATCAACGCCATATTACGCTGGAATATGTGATGCTTGCGGACGTCAATGACTGCACAACAGATTTGAATGCCCTCGCACGATTCGTCAACCCGGAACGGGAACGCGTCAATCTGATTCACTTTAACCCGTGGCCAGGAACGCCCTACCTGGCTTCCTCAAAGCAACACATGAACGAATTTTCCAAAGCCTTGATAAAAAAAGGCGTTCGTGCCACCGTAAGGCGCTCTCGTGGAGATGATATTATGGCTGCATGCGGTCAGTTGAAAGCTCAGGCGGACAACCCGGCAGATGCATTGGCCAGCCGTTCCGGGATGGAGGAACATTGAACAGTCGAATCGGTATTATCGGCGGCAGCGGCTTGTATGGTATTGAGGGTGTTGAAGTGCTCGACTATCTCAATATCGAAACGCCTTACGGCTCCCCTTCGGATCGTTTGGTTTTAACCCGTATTTGTGGTCATGAAGTCGTATTTCTGCCACGCCATGGACAGGGGCACCGAATTCCGCCGCACCACATCAATTACCGCGCCAATATTTATGCCATGAAACTGACCGGTGTTTCGCGCATCATCTCCATATCCGCCGTGGGCTCGTTAAAAGAGGACATCAAGCCGGGAGACTTTGTGCTGGTGGATCAGTTCGTAGATCGCACGCTTGGTCGCGCCGCCACTTTTTTCGATGGACCGGTAGTCGCCCATGTCTCCATGGCAAACCCTGTTTGCACAAGCTTGCGCACTCAATTGGCCAGGGTTTGTAAGACTGTAGGAATCTCCATGCATGAAGGCGGTGCCTATCTCGCCATGCAGGGGCCCCAGTTTTCTTCCAGAGCGGAATCCGAACTGTATCGCGGTTGGGGCATGGATGTGATTGGTATGACCAACATGCCCGAGGCCAAACTCGCCCGAGAGGCGGAAATTTGTTATGCCACGGTGGCTATGAGCACCGATTATGATTGCTGGCACGAAGAAGAGGATGATGTCAACGTAAGTAATGTGCTTGAAATTATGCGCGATAATGTTGCTAAAGCGCAACGCATGCTGTTCGCACTTTTTGAAACTGATGAAGACATTCATCTTTGCACGGAGGGTTGCCACTCGGCACTGGAATACGCCATTATCAGTGATATGACAGCTTTGGACGATCAGGCGTTGAAACCAGTTCACGCCCTTGTGGGGCGGTTATTGTGATGTTAAAGAACACATTGCGTCATATCATATTATTATCCATCACGGTTACGCTTTCCGCATGTTCAACGATGTCCCCCTCAGTGAGTCCGGAACTTCAGGCCAAGCGCGTGGACACCCATTATCAACTTGGTATAGATGCCCTGAATAAAGGAAACATGCCCAAGGCTTTTAAAGAATTGCTGCACGCCGAGAGTATGAACCCGAATCGTTCCGATGTGCTGGGTGCGCTCGGTTACGCCTGGCAATTGCGTGGCAATCTGGACAAGGCCAATGCTTACTATCACCGGGCGATCAAGCATGATCCATCTCCGGCCACCTACAACAATTATGGCGGACTGATGCTGCGAATGAATAAGCCAAACGTTGCCGAAAAATATTTTCGCAAGGCTCTGGACAACCCCCGCTACCGCCATCCGGATATCGCCTATATTAATCTTGGCGACGCCTTGCTGCTTCAGGATCGCTTTAATGAAGCCATTGCGGCCTACCGTCAGGCCAGGATTCTCAACCGTTTTCAGGAAACATCCCGCATCCGGGAAGCCCAGGCCTATGTACGTTACAAACGCATCACTTATGCCAAAGCCCTCTATGAAACCATCTTGCGGGACAAACCCGGCAACCGGCAGGCACTTGAAGGGTTGCTGTATCTGCTTCGCAAGGAAGGAAACGTCTCAGGGGTTCGAAAACAACTGGAACATTTCCATAGACTCACATCCGATCCTTTAAACAAAGCGTGGGCCGAAGAAGAAATCAAGAGGTTATCAGACCTATGACCGATCCTTTGCTTCCCGATCCGGCGGAAATGGAACAAGCGAAAAAAGAACCACCCGCTGACGATCTGAAGAGACAAATTCAGGCCCGGCTGGGACAACAGCTACATACCGCCCGTGAGCGCAGGAAAACAACGATCACGGAAGCCTCTTCAAGACTGCGGATTCGTGAAATCTATTTAAAAGGATTGGAGAACGGCGACTGGAGCAACCTGCCTGAGGAGGTCTACGTACTTGGTTTCCTGCGTCAGTATGCCGCTCTCCTCGGTGAAGACCTGCATGAAGATATCGAGATGTTGAAATCCGGGGGCTACCAGCTTACCAAACCCTTCACCATGCCCGACCCACCTATCGCACCCAATAAAATGTGGGCCATGGCTGCAGGCATTCTCTTCGTACTGCTTTTGATCCTGTTCAATGTCGTGGGAAATGGTGAGAAGGACACGCTTCCACCGGAAGCTCCTTCCGCTAATACAAGCCCGCCAGCAACCGAAAAAACCGCTTCGAAAGAGATGGAAAAGAGGAATATAACCCCTGCTGCACAACCACCTGATGTATTATCAGACTCCGGCAAACCTCTTGCAAGCACGAATGTCGAAGCGTTGTCGTTGTCTCAAACGGATAATGAAGCGGGAGCTTCCCCACCTGCGGCGCTTCCTGAAAAGGTGTTTAAAACACATCGCTACCGCCTGACGGCTATCGATGCATCCGCATGGCTACAGGTGCATGATCCTTCCGGCACACTGCTGAAAGAGGCCTTGTTGCACCCGGGGCAAAGCCTGCGGCTTGAAAGCAGCGCTCCGTTTCTGTCGGTGACATGTGGCAATGCCGCAGCGCTGCAAATTGAAGTAGATGGCACACTTTACGCCGCGGCCGGCACACTGGGCGCACCGGAAAAGGTCTTACGTGATTTCAGGATAGAAGTACCAGGTCACAACAATTAATGCGGATACCCGTTTGCGCCAGCTTTGCCATGGGTAGCGTAGTGTGTCTTTTATGTGCCTCTTGCAAAACCCCCTGATATGAACAGCAAACTGACGGATACCATTGAAGCAATGCTTACAAAAACCTTACCCGGGGTTTCCGATGTAAGTATTCAATATCTTGCCGGATTGCTGGCATCCCCTTCCGGACAATCATCTCTGAAAATTATTGCAGGCCTGCTTGATGATGGATGCTCCGCCACTAAATTACAGACTGCATTGATGCACGGGCGGAATGTCATTCTACAGGATCGGGTGTCTGCTGTTTCCTCAATGGAAACATATCAGCTATGCGAGGAAATACGAAAGATATTACTGCACTTTGATCGTATGCAGACATCCCTGATTCATGCCATTGCGCAGCACTGGGATCAGCAGTTTGATGCGCTCCGATCCCAACTCGTGGATGAAGGACAAGCTCTGATGCTGAGCAAGGCACGTAACACATGGCTCAAGGCCGGATGTATCGAATTTTATAATTATTTCGACGAAATGCCTGTTATCGCCAATGCCGATATACGCGATGTACGTGACGATAGTATCAGCGTGAACCGTACCAGGGAACTCGCCCTGGTGATCGCTGCGGGAGAGCATCAACGTTACGCGCATGTCCGGTTACCCAACAGTAAATTATGTCTACGCATGGCTGTTGAGAGTGCGAATCGTAATGCCGTACATTGGAAGAATGCTGGAATACTCGAAATTGCCAGGGAACGCAGACAACATATTCGCGTCCTGTGCGCGGAGCATCAAATAGCTATCGTGAAACGAGCTCATGGTCCGAAATGGGATGTGAATATGCGGGATTTTTCTGCTACAGGGCTGGGTATTACGGCTAAGGATCGCTTGCCGGGAAAAGTTGGGGATATGTTGCACTGCAACTTTCAGGTAAGGCAAACAACTTTCGAATTCAAAGGCGTGATTCGATGGAAATCAGAGGTGGACTCCGGAAATGCAAGACTGGGGCTGGAGTTAAGCACGGACCATGTAGGCATGCAGAAGCTGCAGCATGAAGTCGCCTTGCGGCAAAAAGAAGTGCTTGGGCGCTTGCACATACGTGGCACTCCCGATTGTCTCATGCATTCATGAAAGAACTGTTCCAATTCTCATAGCTCTCACGGAATGTTAAGCTACCGTCATGCCTGACCCAGCCGCTCTTCACCACGCTGTAGAATTACTTCGGATACAATCCGTTACACCCGCGGACAACGGTTGCCAGGATTATCTTGAGTCCGTGCTGGCTCCGCTGGAATTCACCCGAACCCGTATCAATGCCAGCGATGTAACAAACAGCATTTATATGCGCCACGGTGAAAAAACAGGATGCCTGGCTTTTGCCGGGCATACCGATGTGGTGCCATGCGGACCTGTCGAACAATGGCCACACCCGCCCTTTGAAGCCGTTGTGGAAAAGAATATATTACATGGCCGTGGCGCACAGGACATGAAGGGCGGCATTGCCTGCTGGTTAGCAGCGCTTGCGCGATTGATTGAAGAACATGCGCCCCTACCCTCCATTCAGTTACTCATCACATCTGATGAAGAAGGGGAATCGACCGATGGCACCATCCGAATTGTCGAAGCCTTGCAAGCAAAAGACATGCTCCCCGACGCCGCTATCGTCGGCGAGCCGTCGTCTTCGGAACAGGTTGGCGATGTCATACGCCGTGGCCGCCGTGGCGTGGTGCAGGTTGCTGCCGTATTTGAGGGAAAACAGGGTCATTCAGCCTATCCGCATGAGGCCGTTAATGCCGTACATCTGGCGGCTCCGGTACTTGATCGTATCACTCGCATTGACTGGGGCAAGGCTGCACCCGGCTTTCCGCCCACCACCTGCCAGATTACCAACATTCAGGCTGGCACGGGCGCTATAAACGTCATACCCGGAACATGCTCGATCTCTCTCGATATCCGGTACAATCCGGGCATTGATTTTGACGGTATCCAGCAGCGTATTTTTGAAGCTTGTGATGGCGTAAATGTCATTCTGGACATTCAGCATCAGGCTGAAGTTTTTTCAACACCTGATGGCCCGTTCCTTGATCTTGTCGAATCTTCGATACAGCGCGTGACCGGCATGACAACAAAGCGTGATACCGGCGGTGGAACCTCTGACGGGCGTTTCCTGGCGGCAGCAGGCATACCCGTGGCTGAACTTGGGCTCACGAATTCCACCATTCATCAGGTTGGAGAATGTGTTGCCATCGGTGAACTGGAAGTCCTGACTGACATCTACGCCGACATTATTACTCATTTCGAGGCATGAATTGACAAGAGGCCCATCAAAACGAATAGCATCAAAACATCTGGAAACATTCCCGAATCCGAATCCGGAACGCGATTATCACATCCATATTGATTCCCCGGAGTTTACCTGCCTGTGCCCGAAAACGGGGCAGCCGGACTTTGCCGGGATAGAGATCGATTATGTGCCGGACCGGCTTTGCGTCGAGTTGAAGTCATTGAAGCTCTATTACTGGAGCTTCCGCGACGAAGGGCACTTCCACGAACAGGTTACCAACATGATCGCCAGTGATCTCATCGCGTTGCTTTATCCACGTTACCTGAAAATCACGGCGGAATTTAATGTACGCGGGGGCATCTACACAACCGTGGTTGTAGAACATAAATCATGAGCCCGCTTCCGTTCACCAAAATGCAGGCTCAGGGAAACGATTTCGTTATTCTGAACGGTCGTACCGGTGAGCTACCTGAGTTAACCCGTGAATTTGTTCGCAGGATTTCCGAACGCCGTTATGGCATTGGCTGCGATCAACTCCTGGCTATTTTCCCCGATGACAAGGCCGATATTCAACTGCGCATCTTCAATAACGATGGTTCTGAAGCCGGAAATTGCGGTAATGGCTTACGTTGTGTCGCCAGCCTGTTACTCGATAAAGGCCCATCCACCCTGTCCATAAGGATCATCGACCGCATTGTCCGGGCGGAAAAGAACAATGACCGAATTCGTGTCTACATGGGCGCTGCAACCGTAACGGACCGCACGGACAGCCATGTGGATGTTGAAATTGGCAACCCGCATCGTATTTTTTTTGAGGCTACGGAAAAATTTCCTGAAGATCGCAATATTGAAATCATCAGTGGGCAAATCAGTGACGATGTTTATGTGGACATTATCGAACGCGGCGTCGGCCATACGCCCTCCTGCGGCAGCGGTGCCTGTGCCGTCGCTGCTGCAATCTGGAGCACGGAAGAACACACCCGCCCACAAACCATTCACATGCCCGGCGGCGATGTCGTTGTATCCGGAACCCCTGATTCAATCATACTGGAAGGCCCGGTTTCGCATGTATTTACCGGCGAATATTAGAGGAAGAGGCATCATTGGCGTTATCATCCTGGCAACCAACACCAACACCGAAATAGTTCATTTTTATACTCACATCGCCCACGGATGGTCCCGCCAATGCAGGAACAGGCCATGCAAAAAAATGTGTAAGAATATGTAACAGCACACTACGAACATTAGAGTCTGTCTGGAGGTTGCTTTGCTCCGGGAGGACTACTCATACACGAGAGAAGAAATAATGATAAAAACAAAACACGTGCGGGCGCGATTGGGAAACCATCTTGCGCCTGTTTTTGTCCTTGTATTACTTGGCGGTTTAAGCGCCTGTAGCACCACTGGAGGCAGTGGCTTTCCCAGCTTTGGCAGCGAAGAAAAGCCTGCCACGAAACCGCAGATGGCCACCCACATGACTGGTGCCACGATACAGAAAGCATCAACTCCCCTTCCCCACGTCGGCCTGTATAAATTCACACATGCGCATGCGATGAATCCCAACCCGCCGGATCGCTGGGGTGGAGCAGTTACAGTCAGCGCCAATCAGAGCAAGGGTGCAACCCAGTGGGTTTTGCCCGGTCCGCGTGCGCTGGACCCGGCCATTTTTGGTACGCCGGATCATCCCGCCATGTGGAATCAGGCGCCATTCCCGTTGATCGGTATTCCACCGAAGCTGCGCCAGTCCGTGAATGGTAAATACACCATTGTGGACCATGCCACACCGTTCTCCGACTGGCGGGCCATTGGCGTCGGCGATTTACGTATGAAGATTACCGACATCACAGCCATTGATGGTGCCACAACCAAGGACAAGATTGATTTCGTGGCCACATTCGAGTCACCGGACAAGATGCACAGTTACAGGGTAGTGGTGAAGAAAGCCCTGCCACATGGATTCGGCTACCCGACCTTCGGTGGCGTGGTGACCGATCATGTGATGCACGGTGGCACCGGTATTGGCACGTCGCTGATGCCGACCATGTACACCTATGCCTCATTCTGGGGCGTAGGTGATATCTATGTGGATGGCCGCCTGACCAATCCGGGCCAGATCGTACACATGATGGTAACCGAAGGCGTACGCGGCAAGCGCTGGAAGCTGGGCAAGGATGGGGACATCCGTGGTGAGGGCGTGGTACTGCACCTGATGGTGCCGCCATACAAGGTTAGCCCCAAGGGCCCGGTGATGGCGCCTTTGCGTTCCGGCTATATTCCCTTCCCCGAGATCAAGAAGCGCATGATGAAGATGAAGGCAATGGTGATGAAGATGCCGCCTGAGAAGCAGAAGATGCTGATGCCGAAGATGATGGCGACCAAGGCATTAATGATGAAGACGAAGAAGCATGTGCAGGAGATGATGGCCGAGGGCAAGATGTTCGGTCAGCCGTTCTTCCATGTGATGTTTGGCAACGT
>CAZEMN010000076.1:0-2897 GCA_964513335.1 uncultured Zetaproteobacteria bacterium
TATTGATGCCTTTATTCAGGCTAAATTGATGAGTGCAGGAAGCGAATAGTCACTAATACCTTCATAAATAAAGCCATATGCAGCGAGTTGCCGGGTGGTCAGTCCGTAAGGCGCATTGGCGCAGCCATAGCACGGCTATGGTAAGCCGATGCAACGCAGCAGATGGCCGCCCGGCGGGAGCCCCACAGGCGGCCCGGCTCCACGTTACGATGCTTGGCAAGGGAACAACCATTCCCTGCGCACCGCGCCTTGATCCGAACCGTCTGTGGGGCTCTGCATGTGGCTTTATTTATGAAGGTATTAGTAGCAGGAGATTCCAGTCGATTCGATCCATTAAGGCGATTAACCCCTTTATTTTTCTGCAAAAATCGCTATAGTGCCGCGCCTGTTTGCTTGATGAAGTCACAAAGAGGCCATCCGTGGCCTTTTTGACTTTACGAGGAGTGAAAATCACGGTTTCCACTTTCCTTGTGCGCCTACTCACAGGCGCGATGATGATTTTGTAATAGTATCATCATGACCCGGAGGTATTCATGATCATATTGTATTCGGACCCAACCAGTCCCGATTCCCATCGCACGCGAATTGTTCTGGCGGAAAAAGAGTTGCCGGGTGAGATTATTGATGTGGAAGATGGAGCGGTTCCCCGGGAACTGCTGGATCGCAACCCGTCCGGCAAGCTGCCAACGCTGGAAGACAGGAACACCATCCTGTTTGAAGCCTCTGTGATTAATGAGTATCTGGATGAACGCTATCCGCATCCACCGTTGAAGCCAGGGTCGCCAGCCGAACGTGCGCAAATGCGTCTGGCGGTATTGCGTATTGAGCAGGAGTTGTATCCCCTGTATGAGGAATTTCAGTCCGCGCGGAGAAAAGCGGATGTTAAGGCCAAGCTGTGCGATTATCTGGAAGCATTGGATACCTATATGGCCCGCCAGGATTATTTTGTGGGCGAATGTTATACATTGGCGGATGTTTCCATGGCAACGGTCCTGTGGAGGCTCTCACCCATGGGTGTGGATACCACCAAATGGTCCAACCTCGAGGCTTACATGGACAGGCTATTTGAGCGCCCTGCCTTTGAACGCTCACTTTCCGAACATGAGCAGATGCTGCATCATTAACAGTCTGGTCTGAGTAGGGAGGTAATTATGAGTGAGCCCGCGATTGTAGCACATGAACCTGTTGTACTTGAACTTGAACCGGGAGAATATTGGTGGTGCGCCTGTGGCAAGAGCAAGAACCAGCCCTTTTGCGACGGTTCTCACGAAGGTACCGAGTTTTTGCCAAAGCAGATATTACTGACGGAAAAGCAGACCGTGGCATTGTGCCAATGCAAACACACATCGAACCCGCCGTTCTGCGACGGAACCCATGAGCGTCTGAAGACGGAATAATCCCCAATTCTGCGGTTCATGCTTTTTCTATTCCGCGGGCCATTCATCAGTGGATGAGAGAAAACAAATGCCTGCCTCCTGTGGCCGCTGATAATCCGCCAGTTGCATATCCAGTACATGCAAATCGGCATCCGAGACATCTTTATCTGCCTGCATTCGCTGTCTGATATGCCTGCGCAGGGCAGATTCATCTACATCCAGCCAGAACACCCGGCTTTCCACATGCGCGGATGTTGCCAGACGCCGAATGTGTTCACGGTTCTCGCGGCGCAGGAATGTAGCGTCGAGGATGACAGAAAAGCCTGCTGCAAGCACCGTTCTCGCGACTGCAAACATGGTTTTATAGGTTCTGGTGTTCATTTCCGGGCTATACAGGTCAGGCTGTTTATGATTTTTGGCAATGCGCTTACGCGTTGCATCCGAGCGGATAATAATGGCGTGTTCAATACCGCAGCCGAGTAACGCCAAGTGGCTTTTTCCGCTACCGGAAAGGCCACCGATGGCGAACAGTCGAGGTTGCGGGGATGACGTATAGGACTCTGCCAGATTGAAATAATGTGCAGCATCCATGGACTGACGGGACTTTTCGTCAGCACCAATCCCCTGGTCATCTGACAACAGGCAGGCAACCTTGCCACGCACACCGGCACGATAAGAAAGGTATAGCGGCAGCACCACCAATCCGTCGTAATCACCGGAAAATTCCAAATAGCGTGAGAGAAAACGAAATCCAAGATCGGAACGGGCGCGCGCATCACAATCCATGACCAGAAAGGCCACGTCACTCATGGTATCGATCATGCGGTATTCATCATTGAACTCAATGCAGTCGAAGACCACAGGTTGACCTTGAAACAGTGCTATGTTCTTCAGATGCAGATCACCGTGACCATCACGGATGCGCCCTTCACGCTGGCGCACTGCAAAGTCTTTTGCATGTTTGTGAATAAACGCTTCGCTGAATTGTCTGATGGTATTCAGTTGGCCACTTTCTATAACCGTACCGGCGAGCTTTTTGGCTACGTGGAGATTGTCCGTGATATGCTCATGCAGAAAATGCGTGTCACCAAAAGCCTGAATCTTTTGGCTGGTTTCAGCCGTTGCGTGAAAGGCAGCGATGTCCTCGGCCAGAATATCCATCCACACGGGATCGAAACTTCCGCTATCCAGCCGCTGGTCAAGCAGGTCATCCTGGGAAAACCGAAGCATTTTCAGGCAGTAATCCTGTATGTTGTTCGCATCGTCCAACTGGTATGAGCCGTCAGTCCGGCTGATGGGAAGTACTTCGAGGTAGATGGCTGGTGCAAGCCGCTGATTGAGATGTAATTCCTGTTTGCAGAAGAAGCGGCGCTTTTCCAGTGAGGTAAAATCAAGAAAGCCCAAATCAAGTGGCTTTTTGAGCTTATATGCATATTGACCGGCAAGAAATACCCATGAGATATGTGTTTGCAGCATTCGGATCTGCCTGACCGGATGGGGATAGAAATCCGGTTGCATCAT
>CAZEMN010000076.1:2997-8704 GCA_964513335.1 uncultured Zetaproteobacteria bacterium
CGAACCGTCATGGAAATAGGGCGCGGTCATGGCAATATTGCGCCAGGATTGAACGCGGAAAACGTGTTCGTCTTCATCTTTACCGGTGACATCCTTTTTTCCCGGGTCGGTTCCGTAGTCAAACTTCTGGAATGTATTGTTGGTAAATAAGGGGCCTGAATGACAGGCCGTGCAGCCAATATCATCCGCTTTCTTCATTCCGCGTATGGCCGCGGCGCTGATCTTGCTCTCGCCACGCACGTATTTATCGAAAGGAGAATCCGGTGTCAGCAGCGTCCGCTCAAAGGCGCCTATGGCCTTGGCCATATTGTCAAAGGTGAGTGAATCGGGGCCGAACACCTTGTTAAATAGTGGTTCATATCCGGCCTTGTGCAGACGTGTAACCACTTCATCCGCATCGGTGCTGGCCATTTCAATTGGATTGAGCGGGGGTCCTTTGGCCTGATCTTCCAGTTGCGGTGCGCGGCCATCCCAGAACTGCGCGCTCCAGAACCCGGAATTCAGCACGGTTGGCGCGTTGCGTCCACCACGTTGCCATCGATGTCCGATGGATGTGACCTGATTATCCACGCCCCACGTGCCGAGATTATGACAGGAATTGCAGGAAACATTGCCGCTTCTGGAAAGTGCGGGATCAAAATACAGTTTTTTACCCAATTCTACCTTGGCTTCGGACATCAGGTTATCACCAGGGATTGGCACATCGGTTGGCAGTACGCCCATGCCATCGGGGATGTCCTTTGGGCGTAAGGATATACTCTGTTGTTGACCCGGGGCGGCGGAAGCAGCTTCGGGTGAAGCAGGCGAATTGCCATTGGAATCACTGTTGTCACAAGCAGTGAGAGTCAGAATTGCCATGGCGATCATGATTCTTCTCATATTCTTTCTCCCGAATAAAATTAGGTTATCATCATTATGGGCTGTGAGAGTCCAGTTTGTTTACCAGTGGTTATTCTGTTGTAAAAACGGTCCCAACGCCCTCATCCGTCAGGATTTCGAGCAGCACGGCATGAGGTACCCGGCCATCAATGATATGCGCACGGGAAACACCGTGGCCGACTGCATCAAGGCAGCAGTTCACTTTAGGAATCATCCCCCCTTCAATGGTTTCATCTGCTATCCATTGCCGGGCTTCATCGGCGGAAAGCCGCGACTTAAGATTTTTATCCGCATCCAGTACGCCCGGAACATCGGTGAGCAGGATTAATTTGGCTGCCCCCAGTGCTGTAGCGATAGATTCCGCCACACTGTCGGCATTGATGTTGTAGCGTTGTCCTGCAGGCTTGTCGTAACCCACAGGCGCAATCACCGGGATAAACCGATCCTGTTCCAGCAGTTCCAGGATACCGGTGTTGATGTTTTTAACCTGGCCGACATGGCCCAGGTCAATAATTTCGGGAACATCAAGCCCCGGAGATTTGGCGGATGTATCGGATTTGATTTCAAGCTTGCGTGCGCAGATCAGTCCGCCGTCTTTGCCGGATAGCCCTACGGCTTTGCCACCGGCATGATTGATGTTGGCCACGATTTCCTTGTTGACGAGGCCAGCGAGCACCATTTCCACCACATCCATGGTTTCGCTATCCGTCACCCGTATACCCGAGATGAACTTTGCCTGTTTGCCGACCATCTCCAGCATTTTTCCAATCTGGGGACCCCCGCCATGCACGACAACGGGATTGATGCCCACCTGTTTGAGCAGGGTGACATCCGTGGCGAAACTGGCTTTGAGTTCATCATCAACCATCGCATGGCCACCGTATTTAATGACGATGGTCTGGTCGGCAAATCGTTGCAAATAGGGCAGGGCCTCGATAAGCGTGGCCGCGCGTGACTGTGCGTGTTTCATGCAGGCTCTTCCTGCTGCGAAGACTCATCCCTGTCGAGCATGAACTGCCAGATCAGCAGCATGGCGCAGACAACCAGAGCAAGCCCCAGCCCGGCGGCAATATTGTTTCCTGAAGGGGTTCCCAGCTGCATGCCGACGGGAATAAAAACAACGATGGCCGGAATAATCAGCGCTATGCGCGTCCAGTTCGCTGTCTGTTCAAGAATCACGCTGGCAGCTCCCGGTACGCTCATCAACGCAAACAGCAACAACACAATCCAGTGGTTTTCCTTGTCCACGCTGGTTAACCGCTGCCAGATACCGGATTCAGATCCTGAAAGTCGAACCTCAATCAGTGCCCCGAAGACAATCAGCAGCAGGCCTGCGGCAAGCCACATCAGCCAGCCAAGCCACTGTTTCTTCCGGGCCAGATGGTTGACCCATACACCATTGCCAATGACATACAACATACTCGCATAAGCGATGCCCCAAGCTATGTGTTGTGGTTGAGTTTCCATAGTTGCCACCTTAGTTATGTAATCGTGCGGCAATCATAGCAGGGGGACAAGTATTCGTCACAATAACAGGCGTGTATAAAAAATAAGCATAAAATTATTGAGATGAATAAAAAATAAGCACATTAAGGATATTGGAAGGCTAGGGAAATTCAATATTCCCCATTATTTCAACGAATTTCATCAATTAGCATGTTTGGCATACAAAGTGCTCATAGGTACGCAATTGTGTACGAACACAACAACACTAACAACACAACAATGGAGAAAAAAATGAAAATAAAAAGAATTTCCTACTTTGCATTGGTTTTAGCCGGGTTGCTGGGGATGGCATCCGCACCGGGGTTGTCTCAGGCGGCGGAGGCGGCCGATGAGAAGGCGCGAATCCCGACTTTTGGCGAGGTGCTTAGCGTTTCAGGTATCAAAATTGGCGGTTACATTGACACCTCCTATACCTACAGCGGCAACAATAATGTCACCTTCTCAGACGGTACGCCTAATCGTGTATTTGACCGTGAGCCTAACAGTTTTAATTTCAATATGGCGGAGTTGTCTATCGCTATGCAGCCGGATGAAGGCTTCGGTGGCGTCGTAGTGCTCAATGCCGGCACCGATGCGGATGTGACGGGGGCGGCAGGGTCCGGAAACAATGACAACTTCGACGTGCAGCAGGCCTTTGTCAGCTACAAAACGGCTGGCGCGCACCTGATGCTCGGTAAATTCGCTACCCTGATAGGCGCCGAAGTGATCGAAAGCCCGAACAATCTGAACTTCTCCCGCTCCATTCTGTTCGGATACGCGATTCCGTTCACGCATACAGGCGCGCGTTTGCACTATGATATTAACGATATGATTTCCACTGTCGTGGGCGTTAACAACGGTTGGGACAATCTGAAGGATAATAACAGGCAGAAATCTGTTGAGGCTGCGATTTCCATCACGCCATCGGATATGTTTTCGCTAAGTATCCAGGGTATAAGCGGACTCGAGGACGGCGCGTCCGGACAACAGGGCAACAGGAACCTGATTGATGTCGTGGCGACAATCAACGCTACGGAACAGCTTACTTTCGTGATCAATGCTGACTACGGCACCCAGAAAAAAGGAACAGTAACGGGTACTACCGCCAAGTGGTGGGGTATAGCCGGCTATGGCAACTACCAGTTTACGGATCAGTGGCGTCTGGCCGTGCGTGGTGAGTTCTTCGATGACCGTGACGGCTTCCGTAGCGGAACCGTGCAGAAGTGGAAGGAGGCTACCACGACCTTGGCCTATACGCCGACGGAGCATGTGGAACTGCGCGGCGAATACCGCCACGACTGGTCGGATAAGCGTTCTTTTCTGGAGTCGAATGGAAACATCAGAAAAACACAAGACACGGCCGCACTCGAAGCAATCTACAAGTTCTAGTTATTTGAGACAGGGGGAGGTCAGGCCTCCCCCTGATTCCCGATCAGCCAGTGTTGGAATGCTGACAACACATTAATCAAGGAGAAAGCATATGAAAATGATCAAGGCGATTTTAAAGCCTTTCAAACTCGATGAAGTCAAGGATGCGCTGACCGGTATGGGCGTATCCGGCTTGACCGTGTCCGAGGTGCGCGGTCACGGCAGGCAGAAGGGGCACACGGAACTCTATCGTGGTAACGAATATCAGGTGGATTTTGTACCCAAGGTGGAAGTGACCGTGGTCGTGCCCGCCGATCAGGTGGATGCGGCGGTGGATGCCATCGTCAATGCCGCTCGGACGGACAAGGTGGGTGACGGCAAGATATTCATCATGGACGTGGAGCGCGTCGTGCGCATCCGTACTGGTGAAGAAGATTCGGCTGCACTTTGATCTCAAACAAAAATCAAACAAGGAGAACAAACAATGAATAAGATCAAAATGTCGATCATGAGCATTCTGCCTGCGGCTTTGCTTGTGCCGGGCATGGCACTGGCTGAAGAAGCGCCGAAGCTGGATTCGGGCGATACCGCATGGATGATTACCGCCACTGCTCTGGTGCTGCTGATGACCCTGCCAGGTCTGGCGCTGTTCTACGGCGGGATGGTGCGTAAGAAGAATGTACTTTCCGTCTGCATGCAGACCATTGGCCTTGCCGCATTGATGAGCGTGCTGTGGGTCGTGTGTGGTTATTCACTGGCTTTTTCTGACGGCAATGCCTTTATCGGCGGCCTGTCCAAGGCGTTCTTAAGCGGCATCGGTTACGACACGCTTTCCGGAACGATTCCGGAAACGGTGTTTGTCACCTTCCAGATGACGTTTGCCATTATCACGCCGGTGTTGATTATCGGCGCTTTCGCCGAGCGCATGAAGTTCTCGGCTGTGATGCTGTTTATGGGCGTCTGGGTGTTGGCTGTATATGCGCCGATCACGCACTGGGTATGGGGCGGTGGTTTTCTGGCCGATGCGGGTACGCTGGATTTCGCCGGTGGTACCGTGGTGCATATCAATGCCGGCGTAGCCGGTCTGGTGTGTGCGCTGGTGCTGGGCAAGCGCGTAGGCTTCCCGAGAGAGGCCATGTTGCCGCATAACCTGACATTAACCCTGATTGGTGCTTCCCTGCTATGGGTGGGTTGGTTTGGTTTCAACGCCGGTTCCGAACTGGCGGCGGACGGCACGGCAGGCATGGCCATGCTGGTCACCCAGGTCGCCACAGCCATGGCAGTGCTGGCCTGGACCTTTGCCGAATGGATTGTATACAAGAAACCAAGCTTGCTGGGCGCATGTTCGGGTGCGGTTGCCGGTCTGGTGGCCATTACCCCGGCTTCGGGTTTTGTGGGGCCGATTGGGGCGCTGGTCATTGGTGCGGCTGCCGGCATCGTCTGTTTCTGGGCGGTAGCCAGCCTGAAGAAGATGCTCGGTTATGACGATTCACTGGATGCCTTTGGCATACATGCCATGGGTGGCATTATCGGTGCCATGTTGACCGGCGTGTTCGTATCCTCCTCATTTGGTGGAGCGGGCTTTGCGGAAGGTGTCACGATGGGGCATCAGTTGATGGTTCAAGCCAAAGCTGTGCTCTTCACGATTGTGTACGACGCTGCTGTTACTTTCGTTATTCTCAAGGTGATTGATATGCTTGTTGGCCTGCGTGTTGCCGAAGATGAGGAACGCGAAGGACTGGATATCACTCAGCATGGTGAGCAGGTATACGAATAAAGCTCACGTAAAGGATGAATGTCTGCGCTATTCATGTTCCGGTGAGGATACCTCTTGGAACCACTGCCCTCCGGCAATGACATTCAGGAGAGCGGCCTTCGGGCCGCTCTTTTTTGAGTATGGGAACCGGTTTATATGGGGTTGTTAGTGAAGGAACCCTTTTTCGACAGTACAAGCCAGTTCCTGCATAGCACACTA
>CAZEMN010000077.1:0-8663 GCA_964513335.1 uncultured Zetaproteobacteria bacterium
GCCAGCGATGTGCATGTTCAAATCAGGCAGATTCAGCAGGAACGGGCACATCTGAAAGCCTTGCGCGAGAAACTGGAATCCCGGCTTGGACAACTTGGACGATCGCTGAAAAAGCTCGATCGGGCATTGGTCCGGGCCAGTTCGGATACCCGGCAAGCTGCCGCAGCAGTGCGGCAGGCGGATGTGCGTCTTGCTGATTTGACTGCAAGACGATTAAAGCTGGAGCAACGGGTGGATATACTTAAACGCAGCATGATGCGTGAAGCCGCTGCCGCCTACCGCTATGCAGGAAGGCCGCCGCTTTGGCTGGATGTGATGTTTGGCGCTAATGTGGCCGATATTCCCCATCGCCAGTATATTTTATCCCGGCTGATGACAGTGCAGGCAGGGCATCGCCGTGAATTTGCGCAAAGCGTGGCGGATCTGATGCAGACGGAACAGCAGGTTAAGCATCAGCGGATTGAACTGGATCGGCTGAGGCGGGGAAAAATGGCATTCCAGCAGCAATTGGCGGGACGCCAGAAGGCCAAGCGCATGTTGTGGAAAAAGATGCGCAAGGATTCGAGCTTGCAAAAACAGCGCGATGCGGAGTTGGCGCGGCAGGAAGCTGCACTGAAACAATTGCTGCAAGGCATTGGTTCGACACTGCTTTCCTCTGATACGGGTTTAAAGTGGGTTCCAATGCGCAAACAGAAGGGACGTTTGCCGTGGCCGGTCAAGGGCAGGATCGTGGCCCATTTTCATTCCAGACCTGCACCGGGGCGTCCCAGGCTGGCTGGCATCCAACTTGCGCCACGCCACGGGCACGGGCAGGTTAAGGCTATTGCCGCCGGGCAGGTACGCTATGCGGACTGGTTTGGCGGCTACGGATTGATGTTGATTGTGGATCACGGGGATGGCCTCATCACCGTATATGCGCATAATGATGCGCTTTACAAGAATCTGGGCGACTGGGTCGAGGCAGGCGATATACTTGCCGACGCGGGCAACACGGGCTGGGTGAAGGATGTTCGCCTGTATTTCGAGGTGCGTGATGAGGGTCGTCCGGTGAATCCTGTGCGCTGGTGCCGGAAATAGAAAATAATGGAGTCGATGGATGAAGATGTTGCATAAAATGGTGTTGATTGCGGCTGCAGTGATAATCATTGCAGGCGGAGTAACGGCATGGAGTTCACTGGCAGAACAAGCCTCGGCTGCGACCAATTATCAGCAGTTGCAGAAGTTTTCACAGGTAATGGAAATGGTGCGCCGTTCTTATGTGGAAAAGGTAAAAGATGAAAAGCTTATCGATGGTGCTTTGTCTGGCATGCTGAGCAATCTGGACCCGCATTCCTCTTATATGAACAAAGACATGTACAAGCAAATGCAGGTGGATACCACCGGAAAATTCGGGGGCCTGGGTATCGAAATCTCTGCGACCGAAGGTGGCATCCGCATCGTGACGCCCATTGAGGACACGCCGGCCTGGCGTGCTGGTATCAAAGCCGGTGACATTATTATCAAGATTGATACTCAGCTGACACGGGACATGTCTTTACCCGAAGCAGTCAAGCTGATGCGTGGCAAGCCCGGAACATCCATTGTGCTTACGATCTTCCGGGAGGGAGAACATGGCCCCATGGAATTCAAGATCGTACGTGATGTCATCAAGGTCAAATCTGTCAAGGGTGATTTGATGGCGCCTGAATATGCGTATCTGCGCATTACCCAGTTTCAGGAGCGTACGGCGAAACTATTGAAAGCCAAGGTTGCGGAACTGACGAAGCGGGCGGGTGGCCATCTGGATGGCGCCGTGCTTGATCTGCGCAACAATCCGGGTGGTTTGCTGAATCAGGCAGTATCGGTTTCCGACCTGCTCCTGGACAAGGGAGGTATTGTCAGCACCAAATCGAGAACGGGCCGTAACATGTCATTCACGGCTAAATCGGGAGATATACTGGAAGGCGTGCCCCTGGCTGTATTGATCAATAATGGCTCAGCCTCAGCCTCGGAGATTGTGGCAGGAGCCCTGCAGGATAACCATCGCGCCGTTTTAATCGGCACGCAGAGTTTTGGGAAAGGTTCAGTGCAGTCTGTCGTAGCCTTGCCGGATGGCTCCGCCGTCAAGCTGACCACCGCATTGTATTACACTCCCAGCGGGCGTTCTATTCAGGCGACTGGAATCAAACCGGATGTGGCCGTCAAGCAGGTTCGCATTGCTCCGGTTACAAAAGAAGACAAACGAACGTCCGTTTTTGAACGTGATCTGAAAGGCCACTTGATGAATGGAAACAAAAAAAAGCGAGTCAGGAAGCAGCCAGAAGCCAAGCATGGAGAGATAAGCCAGGCTATGCAGAAACGACTGAATCAGGACAACGTATTGCAACGCGCACTGGATATGCTTAAAGGTCTGCATGCACTGCATGTTGCTGTTCACGGCTGACCGGTGCCGTTCAACAGGGGTTTCTACTGACGCATGGCCCGGAAAAGGCGCCCATCCTGGTTATATGCCACACTGACCGTATTTCTGGCGGTTTTGGGGCTGACGCTCTGGCTGGGCGCGGAACACAACCAGCGGACGCAGGGTTCCGTGGCATCCCTGCCGGAATCCCCACCAGTTATTTACGAGGATACACAACGTCTTTCCGCGCTTAAGGTACTCGATGAGGCACAGAAACACGAACAGCGGATAGGTTCATCCCATCAGGGCATAGCGCTGATTCTGGATGATGTGGGTTATGATCTGGAGGCGCTCAAGCGGGTTCTGAAGCTGCCTTATCCTGTGGCGATTTCTGTGATACCCAATGCTCCTCATGCCATTCGTGCCGCGGAGATGGCACATGCTGCAGGGCGTATCGTCATGTTGCATTTGCCGATGGAACCGTCCAATCCCACATACAGTCTCCAAATGGATGATGCCTTCTTGCGGGTCGGGATGGAGCGGGATGATGTACGGCGGATTATGCTGGCTGATCTGGTGCGGATTCCCTATGTCGCCGGGGTGAATAACCATATGGGATCGCGTTTGACAACGCTGGAAGCACCCATGCGCTGGGTGATGAATATTTGTCGTGAACGAGGTCTGTTTTTTGTGGATTCGCGCACCAGCAAGGATTCTGTGGCCGCGAAACTGGCCAGAGAAGCCGGACTGACCTGGGGCGAGCGGCGTGTGTTTCTGGATGACAGTCTGAGGGCGGAAGATATGGCGGCATCATGGCGGCTGGCCAAACGCAAGATGTCCCATCATATTCCCGTGATTGTGATTGCCCATCCACACGAAGCTACGCTCAACTTTCTTGAAACACATGTAGGGACAAACGATGTGCACCCTATTCTTCCATTGAAGCGGCTGCTGTTTGCCGGGCATACTGCTCATATTACCGAAAATAAAGCCCTGAATATGCGCCAATCTGTGGGGAGCATTCATGCCGAAAACAACGCCAACTGAATCCACCTCCGTCATCAAGGATCATGCGCCCCGCAGGATTCAGCAATTGGCTGATGAAAATCGCCAATTACGCCAGTATGTTGCCGAAGTCATGGCCCGTCTGCGCGAAAATGAACATTTATTCTCCCGTCTGTTTGAGCTTGAGGCAGCGGTGTTGGCCGCATCTGATCCGGAAGACCTGTGCTTTGCCTTGTTGCGTGGGTTGCGTAGCAGTTTTGAGTTGGACATGGTGCGTTTCTGGTTTGTTCGATCCAGCTTTATGGGTGGAAGGAAAATGGAGGGGATATCCGAACGAGATCTGATCTGGGTTGAAAAAGAGGAGATCGCAAACATGGGACTCAACCGGCAACATGTATGGTTGATGCGGTTGACCCCGGAAAAGGGCTTTGACTGGCTGGAAGAACGTGATCATCACCTCGGATCCATCGCATTGCTGGTGCTGGGTGATCAGTTCCGCCCGTTCGGTGTGCTCGGTGTGGGTTCCGTGGATGTGGGTCGTTTTGAACCTGGCCAGAGCGTAGATTTCCTGCAACATCTGGCACAGGTTGTGGGTTTGAGTCTTGAAAACGCTGTGTCGCGCGAGCGCCTGGCACGTTTGGCTATCACCGATTCACTAACAGGTAGCCATAACCGCCGTTTTCTTCAGCCACATAGTCACCAACCGTTGTCAAGATGGTTTGGAAAAGGCATTGACGTGACTTGCCTGTATATCGATGTGGATGCATTCAAAGCCATCAATGATCGCCATGGACATGAAGCGGGCGATGATGTGTTGAGTGGAATTTCGGAAGCAATACGTGGAATTGTTCGTGTACAGGATCCGCTGATTCGCATGGGAGGTGATGAATTTGCCCTGTTACTTCCGGGATGCTCGCCTGAAAAGGCGGGAGGTATTGCCGATAAAATCATTAAGGCATGTGGCCGGATTAAATCGGGCGAAGATAACGTGAGTGTCAGTATAGGATTGGCCCGTTCACCCGCGGAAAAAGATTTACGGGTGAAGGAACTGATCTCAATAGCGGATCAGGCCATGTATGTCGCCAAGGCTCTCGGTGGCGGGCGCCTTGAGGTGGCTGAGTGAGCCTCTTGCATAACTCATATGCGGCGATTGGGTTCCCCACTTCGGTCCATTTTCAGGTTGGAATTTCTGTCCATGGAACCACCATGCACATCATTCCAGCCCGAAAATGACCTCAAAGTGGGATTCCCACTCATCCACCTAGAATTTTGCAAGAGGCTCAAGTGAATGCAGCTTTCCGAAGCGATTTCTGAATACCTGAGGCAACTGAGGGATATACGGCTTGCCTCGCGCCATACCGTGCTGGCCTACCAGCGTGATTTAGAGCGCTTTCTGGTGTGTTGCGGGGATGTTCCGCTTTCCACCATTCACCGCAGGCAGGTGCAGGATTGGTTGGTGGCCGCGCACGCATCCGGGTTGGCTCCGGCCAGTCTGGCACGGCGGTTGTCCGCACTGCGCAGTTTTCTGGATACGGCAGTCCGGATGAACTGGTGCGCGGAGAATGCGGCGGATGGTATTGTACCACCGAAACAGGCAAAGCGTCTTCCGCGTACGCTTCCCCCGGAGCAGACAACGTTGCTTCTGCAACCCACGCATGCCGAAAGTGAAAGCAGGGATTTGGCACTGCTTGCTGTGATGTATGGGTGTGGTTTGCGTGTATCCGAGGTTGCAGGGATGAATCTGGCGGATATCGATATGGGTGAGGCGGAAATGCGCGTGCGCGGCAAGGGAGGAAAGGAACGGGTTATACCCATTCCGGATGGTGCGCGCACGTTACTGTCGAATTATCTTGATCAACGCATGGGGCATGCGGATATCAACCAGCAAGCCCTCTTTCTGAACCGTTCGGGAGGCAGGCTTTCAGTCCGCGGGATTCAACGCATGCTTAAAAAGCGTGCTTTGGCTACGGGTGCGGATGTATCGGTCACACCGCATCGTCTGCGTCATTCCTTTGCCACGGATTTGTTGGTCGGGGGCGTGGATTTGCGCGCCATTCAGGAATTGCTTGGCCATGCATCACTCTCGACGACCGAACGCTATACACATCTGGATATCAACAAGCTGACCGGCATTTATGATAAGGCGCATCCGAGAGCCAGAAAGCACTAGGGATACTCTGAGAAACTCAGAGTATCCGTGCGGGCCACGGATGGCCCGCCAAAATCAAGCACGCAAGTGCCTGATTTTGTGAGGAAAGGCAAAACTGCACTTTTGCCTTTGCGGACTGAAAAACTACGTCCTTGTAGTTTTTCAGATCTTCCTTGGCTATGTAACATGGTTGTGGCATAACGGCACAGTTGTTGCGAGTCCGTTCCTTGCAGGTTTATATTCATGGTCTACACTTTATATAGCGTCGATTCCTACACATGCGTACACATGCGGTCTGGCGCAGTACAACTGAAATGGAGGAGATTATGTTAAACAGAATGCGTTTTATATCTTTGCCAGCGATCTTTGCCATGCTGTTGATGGGTGCTGCGCCCATGGCGATGGCGGATGATGGTTACGGGACACAGGTGACAAACAAGTTTGGCCGCGGTCTGGCCAATGCCGCAACAGGCTGGATTGAGCTGCCGAGAAATGTGGTGAATACCAGCAATAACAGTAATGTGGCCGTAGGCATCACATGGGGCCTTGTAAAAGGTGTGCTGTATACCGTTGGCCGTACGGCGGTTGGTGCGGTGGAACTGGTTACATTCTTTATTCCCAACGATGAATTCGTGCATCCTACCTATGCATGGAGTGATTTTAATCAGGATACTACATTTGGCAACCAGTGACGTAATTTCTGCCCTGTAGTTACGGGGATGCTTTGCATCCCCGTGGTATTTCATGTCAGTCGACTGCCGGTATGCCTTTTCGTGCCAGTTCATCAGCGCGCTCGTTCTCCGGATGACCGGCATGGCCTTTAACCCATTTCCATATTACATCGTGTCTGGCGGCCTGAGCGTCCAGTGCTTCCCATAAATCCTGATTGGCGACCGGTTTTTTACTGGCATTCTTCCAGCCATTTTTTTTCCAGCCATGAATCCATTCAGTTATGCCTTGAATCACATATTTAGAATCTGAATAGATTGTAATATGACACTTTTTGTTAAGTGCCTTGAGTGATTCGATGGCAGCCTGCAATTCCATACGTTGATTGGTAGTTTCCGGCTCCCCGCCACATAGTTCCTTCTCATGTTTACCCATGCGTAGCAGTACGCCCCAGCCTCCGGGACCGGGATTACCGGAGCATGCGCCGTCGGTGAAGGCTTCCACGCGCGGTTTAACAGCAGTCATTTATTCAGCAGCCAGGAAATAAAACTAAGCGTTATGAAAATAAGTGTGCGATGCAAGGCACATTATGAAGAAGCCGTTTTGTGACGTTTCCTGTCTGCTGCTTTGACCGGAGTTGGTGAAGGTAATACCGGTTGTTCCTGCTCCAGATGCACAGTACGTGTCGGGAAAGCGAATTCCAGCTTCAGCGATTCCAGCAATTTCATGATCTGCATATTGACTTCCTGACGTACCTGAAGGTACTCCTCCCAGTGGGTGGTCTTGGTGAAATAGTAGAGAAAAATAGAGAGCGAGGAATCCTCAAATGTATCGAACTTGACCAGATAAAAATCCTGGTCGACTCCGACGTGGCCGGCAAGAAGGCCTTCGATTCCGTCAATGGCCGCCTGTATACGCTCCGGACTGGAGTCGTAGGTCAGGCCGATGCGCATCTTTACCCGCCGCTTCGGGCGCGCATCAATGTTGTCGATAACCATATTGGCCATGGTGGAATTGGGTACGTTGACCAGCGTCTTGCCGAAGGTGCGGATACGTGTCGAGCGGAAGCCAACTTCTTCGACGATACCCTCGAATGCACTGGTTTTAACCCAGTCGCCAACGGCAAAAGGCCGATCCACCAGAATCATGATGGAGCCAAACACATTGGCAATGGTGTCCTTGGCGGCCATGGCGACGGCGATGCCGCCGATGCCAAGTGAAGCAATCAGACCGGAGATTGAATAGCCCATATTCTGGGCCACGACCAGCACGCCGGTAATGACAATAAATATCTTGAGTGTCTTGGCAACAAAGGGAACAAGCTGGTCATCCAGAGAGGATTCGGTTTGTGCTGCACGGGCGGTGAAATAGGCGGCCAGTCCGTCAATCATCCGCCATAGAAACCAGGCACCGATCAGGATGGAGGCGATTCGACCAAGACGATCCATAGCGGGCAAAATGGGGAAGATTGTGACGGGTGGGTTCAGCACATGCACTGCGGCCAGAACACCCAGAATATAAATCAGCCAGCCGGCGGGTTTTTCGGCTGCTTCCAGAAGCAGGTTGTCGAGTGGCGTGTCAGTCCGTTCAGCTAGTCCCTGCGCCAGTACATGGAAGATGCGCAGCGCCCATCGCCGTCCGGCAACAACGATAAACAGAATAACAATCGTAGCCATCCAGCGAGTTACGGCAATATCCAGTAAGGTCCAGGTTTGGATTTGTTCCCATAATGACGCCATGCTTTATCTCCCTTGTCTGTTCACACTCATATGTTCAGGGCATTCGCAGAAAGTCTCCCTCAACTCCGTAAAGTTGTATAGGCCAGTTTCATGGCCGTCGTCAAAGGTAATCTTTAGTGCATAATTCCCAACAGGATCAATCCGGCTAATACGAATATTCTTCTTGCCAGTAATATGCTTGGCTTGATCGGGCGTATGCCCGCAGCAGTCTGCACAAGGGCAATTCACGCGCAGGCTTTCGTGGCTGTAATCGCTTTTATGTCCATCGGACCAGTCGATTTCCAGGCGGCCATCATGATTGTAATTGCGAATGGCGGTAGGCATGGCTAGTGTCATACGGTCTCCAGATTAAAGGGAGTATATCGGATTCGGGGAGCATGAGATGAGTGATCCGGCATTGCAAGCGTTGATAGATGATATGGGAGCTATGCGCAAGCTCATTGGCCGTAAGGTGCGATATCTGGGCGAGGCCTATGAAATTACCGATATATTATTCGATGAAGATATGATGATTCTTTCCGCCGATACAGGGACTGAAATGCAGGAAGACAGTTATGGACGGGCGCACCGGCGTGTGCCCAAGATTCAGAATTTACGTTTCCGGGACTCGAATCATCAGACCACAAATATATGGGAAGATGTGTCTTTCCTTGATGGTCCGATCAGCGGCTAGCCCGGATTTTTCATGAAAAAGTTAGCTGACTCCGTATAATTCTTTGTG
>CAZEMN010000078.1:0-8588 GCA_964513335.1 uncultured Zetaproteobacteria bacterium
AACTTTTTCATGAAAAATCCGGGCTAAAAAACCAATTGCCGCTCATGAGTGGTGCAAGCAACTCCAAAGAAAGAGCAGGTGTCAGTTAGTTGAACACCTGCTCTTTTTGTCAGGCAGCTTCTTCGCCGACATTAGCCGCAGGCACAGCCTTACTTGCAACTGTGTCGCTGGATTGATCGGCATCTGCCGTCCCGGTCACCGACTCTGATTCTTCCGAAATTTCCGGTTGTGGCACAAGACGGGATGCAAAGCCCGTTCCCGCCGGCAATAACCGGCCAAGAACAACATTCTCCTTAAGGCCCTTCAGCCAGTCCACCTTGCCCGCCAGTGCCGCCTCGGTAATCACGCGTGTCGTTTCCTGGAAAGATGCCGCGGAAATAAAAGAATCCGTAGACAGTGACGATTTGGTGATGCCCAACAGAACCGGTTCGAACGTCGCCGGGGGCTTACCCTCTGCTTCCAGCTTACGATTCGCTTCCATCACCGCCCTGCGTTCAGCCTGCTCTCCGGCAATAAAGTTTGAAGCACCAGGATCATTGACCTGAACCTTGCGCATCATCTGCCGTACAATGACCTCGATATGCTTGTCACTGATCTTCACGCCCTGCAGGCGATAAACCTCTTGCACTTCATCGGTCAGGTATTTAGCCAGCGCTTCAATACCAAGCACACTCAAAATATCGTGTGGCGCGGGTGATCCCTCCATCAAGCGCTCGCCCCTGCGCACACGGTCCCCTTCCTGAACAATGATGTGGCTGCCCTTGGGAACCTGATATTCAACCGGATCGGAACCATCATCCGGATTGACCAACACACGCCGCTTGCCACGAATGTCCTTGCCGAACGAAATCACACCATCCCTGGCTGCGATAAAAGCCAGACTCTTCGGCTTACGCGCCTCAAACAGCTCAACCACGCGAGGCAAACCGCCGGTGATATCCTTGGTCTTGGTCGTCTCGCGGGGAATACGCGCCAACACGTCACCGGCCTTCACTTCTTCGTTTTCTTCCACATTAAGAATCGCTCCCGGCGAGAGGAAATAGCGTGCCGGCGTATTGGTACGCGGCATAATGACCGGATCGCCTTCCGGATTCTTCGGATCCACAAGCTGTAACTGTGGCCGTAGCGCTACCTTACGGACTTCACTCGCTTGCGTAATGACACGATTGGAAAGCCCGGTCACTTCATCGGTCTGTTCGCGCATGGTCTTGCCTTCCACCACGTCCTGATAGCGTACATGGCCATCCACCTCGGCGATGAGCGGCATAGTGTACGGATCCCATTCGGCCAGAATCTGGCCCACCTTGATCTTGTCGCCCGGCTTTGCACGCAAACCGGCCCCATACGGAATCTTGTGGCGTTCACGCTCCGCACCCTTGGCATCTTCGATCACGGCCTCGGCATGCCGATTAATAATCACCACAATCCCATCCTGATCCTGAACCGATATTTCGTTTTCAAGCTTCAAAGTGCCGGTAAATTTGGCTTCCACATGCGCAGCTTCGGCGGAACGGGATGCCGTACCACCCACATGGAAGGTGCGCATGGTCAGCTGCGTCCCCGGCTCACCGATAGATTGCGCGGCAATCACACCCACGGCCTCACCCAGACTGACCGGTGTGCCATGTGCCAGGTCACGGCCATAACAGGCGGCGCACACGCCATGTTCGGCTTCGCAGGTAAGCACCGAACGGATATGGGCGCTCTCCACACCCGCAGCATCAACCTTGGCAACCAGTTCTTCGTTGAGCATGGCCCCTGCGGGCGCAATCTCATCACCACTGATCGGGTCACAGGCTGCGTCGATCAGCACCCGCCCCAGTATGCGCTCGGACAAGTCCTCAACCACTTCGCCGCCTTCCATCAGCGGTGTCATGGTAATGCCCTGCTTCGTACCGCAGTCCTGTATGGTGACCACGCAATCCTGTGCCACATCCACCAGTCGACGGGTCAAGTAACCCGAATTCGCGGTCTTCAGGGCAGTATCTGCCAGACCCTTACGAGCGCCGTGTGTGGAAATAAAGTATTGCAACACGGTCAGTCCTTCACGGAAATTTGCAGTGATTGGTGTTTCAATAATGGAGCCGTCCGGCTTGGCCATTAAACCACGCATGCCAGCCAACTGACGAATCTGCTGTGCCGAACCACGCGCACCGGAATCCGCCATCATATAAACGGAATTGAATGATTTCGTCGTTTCCTTTTTCTTGCCATCCGGCGACACCAGTTCTTCCGTCGCCAGGTTATCCATCATGGCCCGTGCCACGCTTTCCGTAGTGTGCGTCCACAAATCGACCACTTTGTTATAACGCTCGCCAGCTGTAATCAGGCCATCGGCATATTGTTGCTGAACTTTTTTCACTTCAGCTTCGGTTTTGGCTACCAGAACATATTTTTCATCCGGGATAATCACATCATCCAGCGCAAATGATGCACCTGATTTGGTTGCGTGGGCATACCCCATATTCTTCATACGATCCACAAACAGTACCGTTGCCTTGTTGCCGGCTACGCGATAACTGTCTTCAATCAAGCCAGCCACATCCTTCTTGGTCAGTGCCTTATTGATACCGGAGAATGGCATGTCTTCCGGCAAGACCGTGGAAAGAATCGCCCGGCCCGCGGTTGTCGCTTCGCGTTTGCCACGGATACGGCAGGCAACTCGGGTATGCAATTCAACCGTGCCCGCATCAAAGGCGCGCAACACCTCGCCGGGGTTGGCGAAGACCATGCCCTCACCCTTGCAGAAGGGGCGCTCACGCGTCATGTAGTAAATGCCGAGAATAATGTCCTGCGTCGGCGCCACCACCGGCTTGCCGGTCGATGGCGAGAGAATGTTATTGGTGGACATCATCAACGCCCGGGCTTCAGTCTGCGCCTCCACGGAGAGCGGCACATGCACCGCCATCTGGTCACCGTCAAAGTCGGCATTGAAGGCTGTACAGACCAGCGGGTGCAGTTGAATGGCCTTGCCTTCAATCAGGATGGGCTCGAAAGCCTGAATGCCCAAACGGTGCAGCGTTGGCGCACGGTTCAGCATGATCGGGTGTTCCCTGATGACCTCCTCAAGGATATCCCAGACCTCGGTAATTCCCTGCTCCACCAGTTTCTTGGCTGCCTTAATGGTTGTGGCCAAACCACGCATTTCCAGTTTGTGATAAATAAAGGGTTTGAACAGCTCCAGCGCCATGGTTTTGGGCAAACCGCACTGATGCAGCTTTAGATCGGGGCCCACCACAATCACCGAACGGCCGGAATAGTCCACGCGCTTGCCCAACAGATTCTGGCGGAAACGGCCTTGCTTGCCCTTGATGATATCGGACAATGATTTGAGCGGTCTGCGATTGTTGCCGGTAATCGGCTTGGTTTTACGCGAATTGTCAAACAGCGCATCCACCGACTCCTGCAACATGCGCTTTTCGTTGCGCGTGATGATTTCCGGTGCTTTCAGTTCCAGCAAACGTTTCAAACGATTGTTGCGGTTAATCACCCGGCGGTACAGATCATTAAGATCGGACGTGGCAAAACGGCCACCATCCAGCGGCACCAGTGGCCGCAGTTCCGGCGGCAAAATCGGGACCACTTCCAGAATCATCCGTTCGGGACGATTGCCGGATTCAAGCATGGCTTCAATGGTTTTCAGGCGCTTGGTCAGCTTGGCCAGCTTGGTTTCCGCTTTGGTCGCGGCAATCTGGGCACGCAGAGACTGCCGCTCTTCCCCCAAATTGACGTCAGCCAACATTTCACGCACAGCCTCGGCCCCCATGCCGATGCGGAATTCATCGCCATATTCATCGAAGGCCTCAAGGTACTCTTCCTCGGTGAGAATCTGATACTGATCCAGGCTGGTGAGTCCCGGGTCGAGCACCACATAGGACTCAAAATAGAGGATACGCTCCAGTTCCTTCAACGTCTTGTCGAGTAACAGGCCGATACGGGAGGGCAGGCTCTTCAAAAACCAGATATGCGCGACCGGTGCGGCCAGTTCGATATGCCCCATGCGTTCGCGCCGCACCTTGGACTGGATGACTTCCACGCCGCACTTCTCACACACTACGCCGCGGTGCTTCAGCCGCTTGTACTTACCGCACAGACATTCATAGTCACGCACGGGCCCGAATATTTTGCAGCAAAACAACCCATCCCGCTCCGGTTTGAAGGTGCGGTAATTGATGGTTTCAGGCTTTTTGACCTCGCCATACGACCATGAGCGAATCTTTTCCGGACTCGCCAAACTCACCTTCAGCCCATCAAATTCCTCGATGCTGCGGGGCTTCTGAAACAGTTGAAGAATTTCGCGCATGGTTTAGTTCTCCTGATTATCCTGAATTTCTGGTATTTCCTGTACGGGTTCCGGGCGCTTGACCATCGCGAGATCAATACCCAGCGCATTGAGTTCCTTGGTCATCACATTGAATGACTCGGGAATGCCTGCATCGAAGGTCATGTCACCCCTGACGATGGACTCATACATGGAGGTGCGTCCCGCCACATCATCAGACTTCACGGTCAACATCTCCTGCAGTGTATAAGCGGCGCCATAAGCCTCCAGCGCCCACACTTCCATCTCGCCGAATCGCTGGCCACCAAATTGCGCCTTGCCGCCCAGCGGTTGCTGGGTGACCAGCGAGTACGGCCCCGTGGAGCGTGCATGAATCTTCTCGTCCACAAGATGATGCAGCTTCAGTATATACATATAACCAATGGTGACAGGATGATCGAAAGGCTCGCCGGTTCTGCCGTCGTGAAGCTGCATCTGGCCGGATTCGGGTAATCCCGCCAGACTCAACAGCTTTCGAATTTGATCTTCATTGGCGCCATCAAACACAGGAGTGGCCATGGGAACACCATCTTCGAGCTGTTCCGCCAGCTCGCGAAGTTGCGCTTGCGTCATTCTGGCAATGCTTTCCACCGCCGCTGTATCGCCCTCATAAATTTCGAGTAACAATTTCTTTAACTTGTCATTAGCGGCATGTTCATCCATCAATTTTGTAATATTTTGGCCCAGACCATGTGCGGCAAGCCCCATGTGAATCTCGAGAATTTGCCCGATATTCATACGTGAAGGTACGCCCAGGGGATTCAGGCAAATATCCACCGGTGTTCCATCATCCATGTACGGCATGTCTTCCTCGGGAACAATAATGGAAATAACACCTTTGTTACCATGACGGCCAGCCATCTTGTCGCCAGGCTGAAGTTTGCGTTTCACCGCCAGAAAGACCTTGACCACCTTGATAACACCAGGCCGCAACTCAGAACCTTCACGCGCTTTGGCAACCTTTTCTTCAAAGCGTTTCTCAAGCCGCGCACGTTCTTTATCCATGTTTTCCAGGATGCCCGCCACGCGTTTGTTCACTTTGTCATCTGCCGTCGAAATACCAGCCAGATCACGTAACTTGAGGCCTTTCAGATACTCGGAAGTAATGACTGCACCCGTCTTCAACCCTTTCGCTTTCACCGCCTTCTTGCCCGTAAACAGGGTTGCAAGCCGCGTAATCACATTGGTCTCCAGAATGCGGCGCTCTTCCTCCTTGTCGCGGTAGAGCAGTTCGACATCCGTTTCTTCAATGGATTTGGCGCGGTCATCCTTCTCATCACCACGGCGGGTAAACACCTGAACATCCACCACCACGCCCTCATCGCCCGGTTTCACACGCAAACTGGTGTCGCGCACATCGGATGCTTTCTCACCAAAAATGGCACGCAGGAGTTTTTCCTCCGGCGAAAGCTGAGTTTCACCCTTGGGCGTGATCTTGCCGACCAGAATATCACCGTGTTTCACCTCGGCGCCGACCACGGTAATGCCCGCCTCGTCCAGATGACGCAAGGCCTCTTCGCCCACATTCGGAATATCACGCGTAATTTCCTCGTCGCCCAGCTTGGTCTGACGCGCCGTGCATTCAAACTCCTCGATATGAATCGAGGTATAAACATCCTCACGCACCATTTTCTCGGAAATGACGATTGCATCCTCAAAGTTGTAGCCACGCCAAGGCATAAATGCCACCAGCGCATTACGCCCCAGAGACAACTCACCCTGATCCGTGGAAGGACCGTCCGCAATAATATCCCCCTTGACCACCACGTCGCCGACCTTCACCAGCGGGCGTTGATTGAAACAAGTATTCTGATTGGAACGGCGATATTTGAATAACCGGTAAATATCCACACCCGGTTCACCCTCGACCTGCTCGCTTTCATTCACGCGAATCACAATACGGCTGGCATCCACACGCTCCACCGCACCGCCACGGCTGGTCACCATGGCCACGCCCGAATCACGCGCAACCTCGGCCTCCATGCCTGTACCGACCAGAGGCTTCTCGCTCTTGACCAGCGGCACTGCCTGACGCTGCATGTTTGAACCCATCAGTGCACGGTTGGCGTCATCATGCTCAAGAAAAGGAATCAGGCCAGCGGATATGGAAATCACCTGACTGGGCGATACATCCATATAATCAATCTGTTCCGGCTGCGCCATGATAAAATCACCATCCTGCCGACACTGTATAAGGTCAGCTTCGAACTTACCTTTGGCACCCACCTTAGCATTGGCCTGAGCAATCACATGACCCGCTTCGGCAATAGCGGAAAGATATTCCACCTTATCCGTCACATGGCCATTCTCCACCTTGCGGTAAGGCGTTTCGATGAAACCGAACTCATTGACCTGGGCAAAGCATGACAGTGAATTAATCAGGCCGATATTCGGACCTTCCGGCGTTTCGATGGCGCACATGCGCCCATAATGCGTTGGATGAACATCGCGCACCTCAAATCCGGCACGTTCGCGTGACAATCCACCCGGACCCAGCGCCGACAGCCGTCGTTTATGCGTCACCTCGGAAAGCGGATTGGTCTGATCCATAAACTGTGAGAGCTGTGAGGAACCGAAGAATTCGCGCACAGCGGCAATCATCGGCTTGGCATTCACCAGATCGGAAGGCATCATCTCATTCAAATCTCCCGAACTCAGCCGCTCACGGATGGCGCGTTCCATGCGTACCAGACCAAGGCGAATCTGATTCTGCAGCAATTCACCCACCGAGCGCAGGCGCCGGTTGCCCAAATGGTCGATGTCATCCACCTCGCCAATACCGTCTCGCAATTTCAACAGCGTATCCAGCGTCAACAGGATGTCCTCATTGCGCAGCGTCCCCTGATCCAGTGTGACATCTTCGTCACTGATCCCCAAGCGGCTGTTGAGTTTCATGCGCCCGACACGGGACAAATCATAACGGCCTGCATCGTGGAACATGGATTCAAACAAAGCGCGTGCAGTTTCCACGGTCGGAGGCTCGCCGGGACGCATCATACGGTAAATTTCAACCCGTGCCTCTTCCTTGCTCTGCACCTCGTCCAGACGCAAGGTATCCGCCAGCCATGGCCCGCGGCGGAAAACATCGATGAACAGGCATTCGAATTGCTTGATCCCTGCCGTCTGCATGGCCTCAAGCGCATCCCCGGTCAACTCGACATTGGTATCGGCAATAATCTCGCCACCCTCAGCCAACACCGGCGTAGCAATGCTCTCGCCAATGACCAGTTCTTCCGGCACATTAATCCATTCCACTTTGGCTTCCGTTAAACGTTTAATCGCCAATTTGGTGATTTTTTTACCCTCGGCAACCACCTGCTTGCCACCCGCCTTGATATTGACAAAGGCCCGGCTTCCCAGAAACTGTTCGGGCACAAACTTGACCTGAAGACCCTTTTTGGCAAAACGGAACGTACGGCGCTCATAGAAGCGGTCAAGAATCTCCTGCTCGTTGTAACCCAGCGCTTTAAGCAGGATGCCGGCCGGCATTTTACGGCGCAGATCAATGCGGAAGTTAACTTTGTCCTTGGCATCAAATTCAAAATCCAGCCAGGACCCCCGATAGGGAATAATCCGGGCCTTGAACAAAAACTTGCCCGAAGCTTGTGTTTTACCTTTGTCGTGATCGAAAAACACACCTGGAGAACGATGCATTTGAGACACAATGGCCCGCTCGGTTCCGTTGATAATGAAGGAACCATGATCCGTCATCAACGGAATCTCACCCATATAAACCGACTGATCGCGCACCTCGCGCACTTGCTTCTTCTTACTGGAACGCTTGCCCGAATCGTGTTCGTAGATAGTAAGCCGAAGATTTACTTTGACCGGCAGTGCATAGGTCAGATCACGCCGAAGACATTCATCCAGATCGTAACGCGGCGGACTATATTCAAGCATGACAAAATCCAGTTCGGCATGACCGGCATAGTCTCTGATCGGAAACACGTTCCTGAACACTTCACCCAAACGGGAATCATTGATATCGGTCTTTCCCTGGCCTACGCCAAGAAACTCGATAAAAGAGTCTGTTTGAAGCTGCAGCATATTCGGCATTGAAATCACCGAATGAATGCTTCCAAAGTTTTTACGGATACGCTTTACTGACGTTTGCTTTGCCATGTGACCTCACCCCGGTGGAATCAGAAATGCAAAAAAAAGCAAGCCCCGGCAGCACTCTGGCCACCGGGGATTTGCCCGTTCATTTGTCCTTGTTTAACAAGAGAAACAGCGGCAACTACTTGAGTTCGACCGTTGCTCCTGCCTC
>CAZEMN010000079.1:0-8333 GCA_964513335.1 uncultured Zetaproteobacteria bacterium
AGCACCTTGACCGTGCTCACCCTTTGGCCTCCATCTTCTCAGCCTTGGCAACGGCGTCTTCAATACCGCCCACCATATAGAAGGCCTGCTCCGGCAGGTGATCATACTCACCCTCAAGAATGCCTTTGAAACCCCTGATGGTTTCATCACGTTTGGCATAAACACCCGGCGACCCGGTAAACACCTCGGCCACATGGAAGGGTTGAGACAGGAAGCGCTGAATCTTGCGGGCGCGCGTTACAGTCAGCTTGTCGTCATCAGACAATTCATCCATACCCAGGATGGCGATGATGTCCTGCAACTCCTTGTAGCGCTGCAACGTCCGCTGCACACTGGTTGCCACCTCATAATGCTCAACACCAACAATCTTGGGATCAAGCTGACGGGAAGTCGAATCCAGCGGGTCCACTGCCGGATAGATACCCAGTTCTGCAATTTGCCGGGAAAGCACAATCGTGGAATCCAGATGCGCGAAGGTGGTTGCCGGTGCCGGGTCAGTCAAATCATCAGCAGGCACGTACACGGCTTGCACCGAGGTAATCGAACCTGTCTTGGTCGATGCAATACGTTCCTGCAAACGACCCATTTCCTCGGCCAGATTGGGTTGGTAGCCCACGGCGGAAGGCATGCGCCCCAGCAAAGCGGACACCTCAACACCGGCCAGTGAATAACGGTAAATGTTATCGATGAACATCAACACATCGCGCCCTTCGTCACGAAAATATTCTGCCATGGTGAGTCCCGTCAGGGCCACGCGCAGACGGTTGCCGGGCGGCTCGTTCATCTGGCCATAAACCAGCGCCACCTTGTCCAGCACGTTGGATTCCTTCATTTCGTAATAAAAGTCATTGCCTTCACGGGTGCGTTCACCCACACCGGCAAACACGGAATAACCGCCATGTGCCTTGGCGATATTATTGATGAGTTCCATCATGTTCACGGTCTTACCCACGCCAGCACCGCCGAACAGACCCACTTTACCGCCCTTGGCGATGGGTGCCATCAGGTCAATCACCTTGATGCCGGTTTCAAGAATTTCCTGTGCCGGAGCCAGTTCCTCAAACGTGGGCGCGGCGCGATGAATCGGCCAGCGTTCCTTGGATTTCACGGCTTCGCCTTCAAAGTCAATCCCCACTCCCAGCACATTCATGATGCGACCGAGTGTTTTTTCACCCACAGGCACCATAATGGCGTCACCCGTGTCCGCAACCTCCATGCCGCGGCGCAAACCGTCGGTGGAACCCAGGGCAATCGCCCGGATGGTATTGTCGCCAAGGTGCTGCTGTGTTTCCATCGTCAGCTTTACCTCGTCAATAATCAGGGCATTATAAATTGCGGGCAACGCTCCCGCTTCAAAACGGACGTCCACCACCGGGCCAATCACCTGTACTATTGTTCCAACACTCATTTTATCTGACCTCTCTTCCAAATCTGACTTAAATACTTTAACTATTGCGCCGCAGCGCTACCTGCGACGATCTCCGCCAATTCCTGCGTAATCGCAGCCTGACGCGCCTTGTTGTAGGTAATCTGTAAATCCTTCACGATGTCCTTGGCATTATCCGTTGCGCTCTTCATGGCAACCATGCGCGCCGATTGCTCACATGCCTTGTTTTCCAAAAGAGCATGGTATACCAGAGCCTCTACTGAGCGCTTCAGCAAACCATCCAGCACGGTATGGCTATCAGGTTCATACAGATAGTCCCAATATCCCGGATGAGATGGCTCATCCGTCGGTGGACATGGTAGCAACTGCGTCACCCTGGGTGTTTGCGTCATGGTGTTAACAAACTCACTGTACAACAAGTGGACTTCATCAAAATGGCCACTCATGTATTGCTCAATAGCCAAATCGGCCGCACCAAGAATATCGGCCAGTTCGGGAGAATCTGATACACCCTCCACACTGCCGCTGACATTCACGCCGACACGCCGCATGAAAGCGCCACCTCTACGACCGATATTGATGACGTCCACTTCGGCCTTCCGGTTTTTCATGGTTTGCACTGTCAAACGCAGGGCATTGGTATTCAAACCGCCGCACAATCCCTTGTCGGTAGTAACCAGAATAATACCAATACGTTTAGCTTCTTCACGATGTGTAAAAAAAGGATGTTTATATTCGGGATGCGCCTGCATCAGATTCGCAATCACGCGTGCAATGCCTTCGGCATAGGCACGCGCATCCAGCACCCGCTGCTGCGCCTTGCGCATCTTGCTGGCAGCCACCATTTCCATCGCCTTGGTAATCTTGGCGGTGTTCTGAATGGCCTTGATCTGACCTCGTATTTCCTTGGCTGAAGCCACCTGTTACTCCTGTATATCCGTGACTAATATGTGCCGTTAGCCTTGAACCCGGCAATCGCCTTGTTCAAACCGTCAATCACCTCATCCGTCAGCGCCGGGCTTTCGTCCAGTTTGGCCATTAACTCCGCGGCATCGGATTTGAGATAGGCCTGAAATGCTTTCTCAAAATCACGTATTTTTTTCTCTTCCACATCATCCAGATCGCCATTATTCAGCGCATACAGGCTGGCGGTCATCTGCGCCACGCTCATCGGCTCATTTTCACCCTGCTTCAGGATCTCGGTGCCACGTTTACCACGTTCGATTTGCTTGCGCGTAGCCTCATCCAGATCGGAAGCAAACTGCGCAAATGCAGCCAGTTCGCGATACTGCGCAAGATCCAGGCGCAAACCGCCACCCACCTTCTTCATTGCCTTGGTCTGAGCTGCACCACCCACACGCGACACGGAAAGGCCTGCATTTACAGCCGGTCGCTGACCCGCATTGAACAGGCCCGTTTCCAGGAAAATCTGGCCGTCGGTAATGGAAATCACATTGGTCGGAACGAATGCGGACACATCGCCTTCCTGTGTTTCGATAATGGGCAGGGCCGTCAACGAACCTGTCTTGCCCTTCACCTTGCCCTTGGTGAATTCCTCGACATATTTCTCACTCACGCGGGAAGCACGCTCCAGCAAACGGGAATGAAGATAAAACACATCGCCCGGATAGGCTTCACGGCCCGGAGGACGGCGCAGGATCAACGACACTTGACGATAGGCCCATGCCTGCTTGGTCAGGTCGTCATAAATAATCAACGCGTCCTCGCCACGGTCACGGAAATACTCACCCATCGTGCAACCGGTATAAGGCGCCAGATACAGCAACGCCGCAGATTCCGAAGCACTGGCCGCTACGACAATGGTATGCTCCATGGCGCCATGTTCCTTGAGCGTGCGTACAACGGTAGCCACCGTTGATGCTTTCTGCCCGATCGCCACATAGATGCAGGTAACACCGGTTCCCTTCTGGTTAATAATGGTATCCAGCGCGATGGCGGTCTTTCCTGTCTGGCGGTCGCCAATAATCAGCTCCCGTTGACCGCGGCCAACAGGAATCATCGCATCGATGGACTTGATACCCGTCTGTAGAGGCTGATCCACGGACTGGCGCTCAATCACGCCCGGTGCAATTTTTTCCACCGGATCTTCCTGAGCGGCCTTGACCGGCCCCTTGCCATCAATGGGTTGTCCCAGCGCATTGACCACGCGGCCTCTCAGTTCCGGCCCAACCGGTACGGAGAAGATTTTACCTGTGCACTTGACCTGATCGCCTTCCTTGAGATGAGTGTACTCACCGAAGATCACAGCACCGACGCTGTCTTCCTCCAGATTGAGCACCATGCCCATCGTTCCTTCGGTAAACTCCAGCATTTCACCGGCCATGGCGCCTGAAAGTCCGTGAACAATGGCCACGCCATCACCCACACTGATCAGCGTGCCGACATTGGCATCAGCAGCACCTGCTTCAAAACCCTTAATCTGTTGTTTAATGATGGAACTGATTTCCGCAGTATCAAGTTTCATATCTTTACCTCAAATTTCCATATAAATCGCTAATTTTTATTCCGATGTCCAATCAGGACACCATCGCCCGTTTTAAATCCTGTAAACGTGTACGCAGAGAGTAATCCAACTGCCTGTCGCCAATTTGAACCACCAGCCCGCCCAGAATACCGGCATCATGGCTGACATTAAGCTTGACCTTACGACCAACTGCCTTGCCCAGCGCCTTGGCAATCCTGTCTTTCGATGCCGCATCGAGTTTCACTGCGGACACCACATCGGCTTCAATCTCACTCGCGGCTTGCCGGGTCATGCTCTCAACCAGTTCAGAAATCTCCGGAAGTAATTCAGCCTTGTTTCTTTCACAAAGCAGCGTGACCAGTCGCTCGATTTCCTTCGATTTGTTATGCGCAGCCTTGGTGATTACGGTCGCCTTGAGGTCGGCAGGAACCCCTGACTTTCCCAGCAGTAATGCAACTTCCGGCGCAACAACCACGCTGGCTACCGCAGCCAAAGGCTCACGCAGATGCACTCCTTCCTGCTCAAGTTCAAACAGGGCGCGGGCATAGCGGCGGGAAACAGAACGCGCACTCATGCGTGGCCAATTTCTTTGCTAATCACAGCATCAATCAACTTGGCATGGCGCTTCTCATCCAGTTCGGCATCCAACACACGTTCAGCTGCCAACATGGCAATATTAGCCACTTCCTTGCGCAGAGCCTGGCGTGCCTTGTTAATCTCCGCACCCACTTCATCACGCGCCGCATCCACAATCTGTTGCGCATCGCTACGCGCTTTTGTGGTAATTTCTTCCTCAATCTCAGCTGCACGCTTCTCGGTTGCAGTCAGGATTTCCTGTGCTTTGGCTCTCGCCTCTTTCAATTGTTCGGCAATTTCAGCTTCCGCTCTGGCTTTGGCCTCTTTGCCGGCATCGGCAGCAGCCAGCCCTTTAGCAATCTTCTCGGAACGTTCCGCCATCAAGCCACTGAGTGGCCCGTACAGATATTTCTTCATCAAGCCCAGCAATGCCAGGAAGACGATAATCTGTCCGATAAATGTCAGGTCTATGCTCATACCTTCACCTCGTTATGTGCGCATGATTCTTTTTAAGTCTGTTAAGCCAGGAAAGGGTTGGCAAACAGGAACCACAGTGCAAATGCCATGATGATGAACGGGAAAGATTCCATCAAACCGGCAAAGATGAACATATTGAACATCAATTGCGGGCGCATCTCGGGCTGACGGGCAATCCCCTCCAGCGTCTTGGACGTGATCAAACCCCAGCCGATCGCCGACCCCAGTCCTGCGGCAGCCAGAATCACACCTACCGAAATCGCGGTTGCGGCAGTAATTATTGTATGTGCATCCATATTACTTCTCCTTTTTTCCTTACGTTGTTTTTTTGTGATTAATGTTCTACCGGTTGGTGCGCTATGGACAGGTACACCACCGTAAGAATCATGAAAATAAATGCCTGTAACAGTCCGATAAACATATGGAATATAGACCAGCCCAGGCCTACAAAAAAGCCGGACACCATGCCTATAGCGCCACCGCCAAGCAGCAGAAAGGAAATCAGCAAAAAGATCACCTCACCCGCGAACATATTGCCGAACAGCCGGAAGGAAAGGCTCAGTGGTTTGGCCACTTCCTCAACCAGCTTCAATGTCAGGTTCAATGGAATTAATACGATGCCAAGCAATTTGACAATTGGATTCTTGGCCTCAAGCAACAGACTGGCAAAGGGTTCCAGCAACAACTCCTTGCAAAAATGTATCGGCTTGAGCTTGAATTCGTAATACAGTGTCATCAGGAATACGCACACCGCCATGGCGACAGGAAGATTGAGATCATTGGTCGGTGTTTGCCGGTAATGTTCAATCCCGAACAGGGATGCAATATGCCCGGACAGGAATGCAGGCAAAATGTCAATCGTATTAAGAAGAAAGATAAAAATGAAAACTGTCAGTGCCAGAGGCGCAATAAGGGGATTATTCACCGGAAAATTATCCTTCACAGTATCATCCACGAAGCCCACAACGGACTCCATGAAGTTCTGAGCCCCCTTGGGCGCACCGTCTGTCAGACGTCCTCCCAGCCACTTGGAAAACAAAACCAGACCTGTCGCCACCAGAATGGTGGTCAACATGGTATCCAGATGAATCTGCATGAACGGATTGGAATCATCGAACTTGTAGCTCCAATAATTCAGGTGCTCTGCAATCCCTCCGCCGTGCTCCTCTTGCGCCAAGCTTTACTCCCTGTCTGATCCTTCGTTTATATACTTTAAACCAGCATTTATATGGCTGCCGGATGGCTCGCCGCATATGCGAATAACGCAATTTGCGCCAACAGCATGCCGCCCGCCACGGCTAGCAAGTGTAACCCCAGCCCATAAGCCAGCAGCAGTGCCACCAGCACGCCCACAAACCGCAACACCGCACCCGTGTACAGTAACCGCTGCCCGTTTGCTTTATCGGCTTCGCCGGCACGCTGACAGCGTGCGGCAAGAAAAAAGCTGCTGAGCATTGTCAGCAAAACACCGTATGCAAGACTTAACATCAACGCTGCATTGAGCCATATAACGACTGCAACACTTCCAGCCAAGCCTGCAACTGCCTGCCAAAACAACACCCCACGGGTACCGGAATTCATTTACGTAACCTTGAAATGACGCCACAACCTGTTCCAGCTCAATCTGCAGCAACACGCCTTACTGGACACCACCCCTCCGTGAAAGGTGGCGATTTATACCATCGAACGAGTGTCTTTTCAACAATACATAAATTGCGGTTTAGGAACCGGGTCAGGGACCATAAACGGAGCGTAAACCTTCCAGGTAGCGGTCTGCTCGGGTTTTACCTTCACCGACGCCAGCCGCCGGATCCAGCCCAAGCTCGCGCAAGGACTCTCTGGCGTAGGCCTGCTTTTCCTCATCGCGCATCTGCTTCCAATCTTCGACATCCACCAGGCCATCACCCGTTTTGTCAAACCGCGCATCTGCCGACGGCTTTTCGGCATACACCGGCGCCGCAAGCAGCAGCACCATGGCTATCAGGAACCCCCTAATAACGGTAATGCTCCGGCTTATACGGGCCATCCACCGGCACGCCGATATAATCAGCCTGCTCCTGCGACAGTGCCGTCAGATTCACGCCAATTTTGGCCAAATGCAGGCGAGCAACCTCCTCATCCAGCGTCTTCGGCAGGGTATAAACCTTCGCCTCGTATTCGCCGGTCTGGTTAAACAGCTCGATCTGCGCCAACGTTTGATTGGAAAAGGAGTTGGACATGACAAAGCTCGGATGCCCGGTAGCACAACCCAAATTTACCAATCGCCCTTCGGCCAGCAAGGTGATGCGTTTACCATCCGGGAAGATGATCTGATCCACCTGCGGTTTCACGTTCTCCCATTCATATTTTTTCATGCTGGCGACATCAATCTCATTATCGAAATGCCCGATATTGCAGACAATCGCCTGATCCGGCATAGCCACCATATGGTCATGGTTAATTACATGGTAGTTGCCGGTTGTAGTGACGAAGATATTGCCCAACTTGCAGGCCTCGTCCATCTCCACCACACGGTAGCCTTCCATCGCCGCCTGTAGCGCGCAGATCGGATCAATTTCCGTGACCCATACCGTAGCACCCATGCCCTTGAAGGCTTGCGCGCAACCCTTGCCGACATCGCCGTAGCCCAGCACCACGCATATCTTGCCGGCGATCATCACATCGGTAGCGCGTTTGATACCATCGAGCAGCGATTCACGGCAGCCGTACAGATTATCAAACTTGGATTTGGTGACCGAATCATTCACATTGATGGCCGGAAACGGCAGATCACCACTCTCCTGCATCTGATACAAACGATGCACGCCAGTGGTTGTCTCCTCGGTGACGCCCTTGATGGCTGCCTTGCGCTCGGAATACCAGCCCGGCTTCTCAGCCAGACGTTTTTTAATGGCGTTGAACAGCGCCACTTCCTCTTCACTGGCCGGATTGTCCAGTACGGAAGAATCCTTTTCTGCCTTCGAGCCGAGAATCACCAGAAGCGTGGCATCGCCACCGTCATCAAGGATCATGTTTGGCACGCCGCCGTCATCCCATTCCATGATGCGATGCGTAAATTCCCAGTATTCATCCAGACTCTCACCCTTGAAGGCGAACACCGGCACGCCCGTATCAGCAATCGCCGCTGCGGCATGATCCTGAGTAGAAAAGATATTGCACGATGCCCAGCGAACTTTTGCACCCAATGCCGTCAGCGTTTCAATCAGCACACCGGTCTGAATCGTCATGTGCAGGGAGCCTGCGATACGGGCGCCTTTCAAAGGCTGCTTAGCCGCATATTTCTCGCGGATGGCCATCAGGCCGGGCATTTCCGTTTCGGCAATGGCCAGTTCCTTGCGGCCCCAGCTAGCCAACGATATGTCGGCAACGATACTTTCAGTTATGTTTTGTTCTACAGCGCTCATTCAA
>CAZEMN010000080.1:0-6319 GCA_964513335.1 uncultured Zetaproteobacteria bacterium
CACGATTCAGTGCTGCTTTGTCATCTACATCAATCCAGAATGCTCCGCTCACATTGAGGGTTACAGCCTTGTTCTCCGTCGCCAGCCGCATCTCCGGTCCGAATACATGGTCGTATATGACCAGTAGAAAATAATGGGGGCGAAACCATCAAAACTCACGTAATAATTCTGTAATACCTGTTTTGGATCGGGTTTTTTCATCCACCTGCTTGACGATAACGGCGCAATACAGATTCGGACCGCCGGATTTGCCGGGCATGGAGCCGGAGACGACGACCGAATACGGCGGCACCTCACCATAGAGAATATCGCCGGTTTCGCGGTTGACGATGCGTGTGGATTTACCGATATACACACCCATTGACAATACTGATCCCTCGCGCACGATGACGCCTTCGACGACCTCGGAGCGGGCGCCGATAAAACAGTTATCCTCAATGATGGTCGGGGTGGCTTGAAGAGGTTCCAGTACGCCGCCGATGCCGACGCCACCGGAGAGATGGCAGTTCTTCCCGATCTGGGCGCAGGAACCCACCGTCGTCCAGGTATCGACCATCGTCCCTTCGTCCACATAGGCGCCGATATTCACATAGGACGGCATCAGTACCACCTTGGGTGCAATATAAGAGCCCCGGCGAATAGCTGCCGGCGGCACGACACGCATACCACCCTTGCGGAACATATCCTCGCCCCAGTTGGCGAATTTCAGCGGCACCTTGTCGTAATAGTTCGATACGCCGCCATTGATCACCTTGTTGTCGTTGAGCTTGAAGTAGAGCAATACGGCCTTTTTAAGCCACTCATTCGTTATCCAGTTACCATCATCACCTTTTTCTGCTACGCGCACGCCGCCATCATCCAGCAACTGGATGGCGTGCTCAACGCCTTCGCGTAATTCGGTATCCACATCCCGCGCCGACCATTGATCGCGGCTATCCCAGGCATTTTCAATAATGTTCTGCAGATGACTCATATTCACCCTCCTGAATATTCTACATTACGCAGCCTAGCGTAAAAAACAGCGCGGGGCAGGGGGTCAATCGACAAACACTTCGTCTGGACGCGCATGGCTCAAAAATTCGATATTGGACATGCTTAAACCGTATGCACCTGCGTAACCGAACACGGCAATATCACCGATATCAGCAGCCTCGACATACACATCGTTGGCCAGTTTGTCCGCACCGGTGCATAGCGGCCCGCCGAAATAAACCGATTCATCGCATACCGATTCCTGTCCATCAAACAGTCTGTCCTGCCCCATGCGCACAATCGTCAGCGGATGGTTGATGGCCAGCGCCGCCGGTCGGCGGAAATGGTTGATGCCGCCAGCGCAGATGACCTGCTTCTTGCCACGGCTTTCCTTGATATCCAGAATCTCGGTACAGAACCAGCCGGAATCGGCGGCCAGATACCGTCCCAACTCCAGAAAGAATGTTCGCCCTGAAAAACCGTATTTCTTAATCAGTGTGGCAAGGCCATCGGCATAGGCCTGCGGGTCAAAATCTTGGCCGGTTTCCAGATAATCCACACCGAAGCCACCGCCGAAGTCGATGGTGTCGCAGAACACATCCGGTTGCTGTGCCTCGATTTTCCTCGCCAGGCCAAACACCAGCTCGCAGTTCTTCAGCAGGTCGGCGACCTTGAGTACGCCGGAGGCGGCATAGACATGCAGGCCACGAAAATTCAGACGCTCCAGAGCAAGAATTTGTGGCAGCACACCGCCCAGCTTTTCCTCGTCTACACCGAATTTCCTGCTACCACCGGAAAACGTCGTTTGCGCCTCGTGGATGTCAAAATTGGCATTGATGCGCAGCAGCACGTCCTGTTTCTTTCCGAACTCCATGCAGATAGCTTCCAGTCGATGTGCCTCAGTCAGCGATTCGATATGGATCGTGCGAACGCCACGCTCCACGCTCCACCGCAACTCCTCCGGAGACTTGCCCGGGCCGGTGTAAATCAGTTCATCTGGAGAAAAACCGGCGGCCACAGCCTTCTCCGCCTCGCCGAGGCTGGCAATTTCAATGCCTTTGGTGCCAGCCTTGCGTGCGGCAGAGAGAAATGCCGGGTGTGGATTGGCCTTCATCGCATAAAAGATTTCCACATTCTGCGACATCATCTGCGTTAGCCATTCAATCTTTTCGTGCATCGCCGAAGTGTCATAGATATAACAGTTCAGCGTGCCGCCATTGCCAGCCCGTGATCTGATTTCAGCCTCGATATGCTGCGGAATGTCCATGTCTAAAACCTGACGTTTTTCAGCCGCCTGGCAAGCTCGGCGGCCTTTTCCGGGCCATCCACAAGGGCGGCACGTACATATCCGGTGCCTGGATTGCAGCCATCGGCAGCGTCGGCGGAAAGATACGCGCCGGGCAGCACTGTAACAGTTTGTTGCTCAAATGCTGCTGCGGCAAAGGCCTCGCCATCACTTACTGGCAGCCAGGCGAAGAACGAGCCGACAGGCGGTTCACCTTCTCCGTAGGCTTCAAAAAACATCCGCAGGCTTTGGCGATAGACATGCCGTTGTTGTCCAACATGCGTTTCGTCCGACCATGCGGCGGCAGCGACATGCTGCAGTGGCAATGGCGTGGCCGGGCCGGTGTAACTGCGTAACTTGGCAAAACGGGCAATGAGTCGCGGATCCCCGGCAATGAACCCCGAACGCATGCCGGGTAGCGCTGAACGTTTGGACAGGGAATTCATGACAAGGCAACGTGAAAAATCCTTACGCCCCGACTGATGACACACCTCAAGCAGCCCGACAGGAGGCGCATCCCGGTAAATCTCCGAGTAGCACTCATCGGCGACGATATAAAAATCATACGTATCGGCCAGTGTCAGCAAATGTTTATAGTAAGCTGCATCAGCAACCCAGCCAGTCGGATTGGATGGTGAACAAACATAAACAAACGCCGTGCGCTGCCACACATCTTGTGGCACGGCATTCAGATCGGGGGCGTAGCCTGTTTCCGGCGTACATGGCATAAAATACGGCTGGGCACCGGCCGTGACTGCCGCGCCCAGATAAATCTGGTACATTGGATTGGGCATCAATACAAATGGTTTTTCAAAGGGTTTTTGATGAAAGGCATCGGGGTTCACCAGGGCGTGTGCTACGGTAAACAGCGCTTCGCGCGTGCCATTGGCGGTTAAAACCTGTGTATCGGGATTGAGAGATGCAAGGTCATACCGCCGCATCAGCCATGCGGCGATGGCCTCGCGCAACGTCAGCATACCGCGGCTTGGCGGGTATCTGGAAAAGCCGCTTATATGTGCATCCAGCGTTTCCCGTACAAAACCGGGCAGCGGCAGCCTCGGCTCGCCTGCTCCGGCATCAATATGCGCCAAATCCGGATTCGCCTGCATGTCCGCAAGCAGGGTCTTCAACCGTTCAAACGGATAGGCGCCCAAACAATCCAGGCGCGGTTGCGCGTGTTTCATTCCATCATCTTTTCGGCACGAGCCAGGATGGGCTTGCTCCATACGCCAATATTACCGAAGGAATCCACGGCACGGATGCGGAAGGCAAATGCACGTTTATACGTTCGGAGATTTAGCGTGCGCGATAGCACTTTTCCTTTCTGGCCGCGAATAGCAGGCTGATCGAGAAAACGTTGCCAGAAGGCCGGGCAATTGCAATGCGGGTCAATTTCCGCCCGGTCAATCTGGTAGCCGACGGGGCCCGATCCTCCGAGCAATGCAAAGGTCAAACGTAAACTGTTACCGGCCATGTCATGCTTTAGTGCTTCGATGTGCGGTGGTTTGCCGGTATCCACCTGTGGCATTTCCTTGCGGCCGCAAGCTCCGAGCAAGACACCAGTCATCATGAATAGAATAAGGGTCTTACGCATCAGCATTCTCCAGTTGTGTTTTCCATTGCGCGCACTGCTCACGCACCTGTACGGGAGCGGTACCACCCACATGATTGCGCGCGGCCACGCTGGATTCCACCGACAGGGTGTGGACCAAATCCACCGTCAGGCGCGCATCAATAGCGGCACAGGCGGATGCATCCATTTCATGCAATTGTATGCCCGCGTCAATACAGTGCGCGACTGCCTTGCCCACAATCGCATGCGCTTCACGGAATGGTACTTCCGCCCGAACGAGCGCATCGGCCAGATCGGTTGCCGTGGAATATCCTTCAGCCGCCGCCTTGCGCATGGCCTCCCTGTTCACGGTCGTGCCCGGCAACATATCGGCGAAGATGCGCAGGCAGCCTTCCAGTTGATCAAAGGCATCGAATACCGCGAATTTGTCTTCCTGCATATCCTTGTTGTAGGCCAGCGGCAATGATTTTACCGTTACCAGCATCGCCACCAGTCCACCGATAATGCGGCCAGCCTTGCCACGCACCAGCTCCGGCATATCCGGATTCTTCTTTTGCGGCATGATGGAAGAGCCGGTACAAAAAGCATCCGAAAGCTCAATAAATCGAAACTGGGCACTCATCCACAAAATCAGCTCTTCGGAGAATCGTGAAAGGTGTATGGCACAAATCGAGCAGGCCGAGAGCAATTCCATGATAAAATCACGGTCGGATACCGCGTCCAGTGAATTACGGCACGGGCCGTTAAAGCCCAGTTCTACCGCCGTGAAATGGCGGTCAATCGGGAATGTCGTTCCCGCCAGCGCCGCAGCACCTAAAGGGCAATGATTCATGCGCTGGCGCGCATTCAGCAAGCGTCCGGTATCACGATCCAGCATTTCTACATAGGCCAGCAGGTGGTGGCCAAAGGTCACAGGCTGCGCCGTCTGCAAATGGGTGAATCCGGGCATGATGGTGTCCGCATGTTCATGCGCCAGTGTTACCAGCACACGTTGTAACGAATGAATACGAATCAGCAGTTCATCCACCCGCCGCCGCAGATATAACCGCATGTCGGTTGCCACCTGATCGTTGCGGCTTCTGGCCGTATGCAGCCGCTTGCCCGCATCGCCAATCGCATCCGTCAGCTTTGATTCAATGTTCATATGTACATCTTCAAGTGCTACGGTGAACTGCATCTCGCCACGTTCGATTTCAGCTTCGATGTCGTTCAATCCTTGCAGGATTTGTTTCACATCGTCGTCGGAAAGAATGTCTTGCCGCCCAAGCATCTTGGCATGCGCACGGGATGCGGCAATGTCCTCACGATACATACGTGCATCCACATCAACCGATGCGTTGAATTCTTCTACGAATTTGTCGGTTGGCGCATCAAAGCGCCCGCCCCAGAGTTTATCTTGTGCCACAGCTCACCTCGCTCACCGGATGAACTCTAGCCTGCACTATTCATGAATACTATCGCACCCTTACTTGTTCCTTTGCTCACAACGAACTCTTGCTCAGGCGTCCGTAAGCATTGCTACGCTCTTCCTCGCAAGAATCCGTTGTGAACAAAGGCCCGGCGTAATCATCACGATGATTCATGGATAGTGCAGGCTGGCGTCCTGCTATCCAATCGGAAATGGCGGTTATTTGTCGGGTATGAACGACAGTGAAATGGAATTGATGCAATAACGCTTGCCGGTGGGTTTGGGGCCATCGTCGAAAACATGGCCGAGGTGTGCATCGCAGGCAGCGCATAGCACTTCGGTACGGCGCATGAGCAGGCAAATATCAGTTTTATAGGCAACGGCATCTTCACGAATCGGGCGGTTAAAGCTGGGCCAGCCGGTGCCGGAATCGAATTTGTCATCACTTGAGAAAAGGGGATTGCCGCAGCAGGTGCAAGCGTACGTTCCCACATCATGGAAATCACAATATTTACCGGTGAATGCCGGTTCCGTATCCTTCTTGCGGCAAACCCGGAATTGCTCCGGCGTTAATTGCTCGTTCCATTCGGCAGCTGTTTTTTCGACCCGTTCAACCATTTTCCCTACCTCCGTCAAACATGATGGTTCTGACCGGACTGGTCAATGCAGCAATGGGCAGTTGTGCTTCCAGTTGCGCTACGATAGTGCGTTTGCCGTGTGTTTGCGGATGCTTGGCGATGAGGAAAGAACAGATGTCGCAGTATTCCTCGATGGAGATGTCGAAGGTGCCGATGCGGCGGGCCAGTGCAATGATTTCCTCCTTGTCGAAGCCAATCAGCGGCGAAAGCAACGGCAAGTCGGCGGCATCGTAAATGGCCTGAATATTACCCAGCGTCTGGCTGGCTACCTGGCCCAGTGAATCGCCGGTGACCAGGCCTTGCGCATGCATGTTGTGGGCGATTTTTGCCGCTTCGCGGATCATCTGCCGCTTGTAGAGAATCATGCGGTAATCGGCCGGAACCGTCGCAATCGCATGCCGCTGGAATTCCTCCAGATCAATGAGGAACAGCTTCACATGCCC
>CAZEMN010000080.1:6419-8260 GCA_964513335.1 uncultured Zetaproteobacteria bacterium
GTCTTGAGGTAGCCGCCAATCTCGAAATTCAGTTCGGGGGAAGCGATTGGAAACTGTTTGTTGCCACGCTTGGCAGTCACGCGGAACGGCTTGCCGCTCACATCCTCACCATAGGCCGCAAGCACTGCCTGTTTGGCGGTTTGCTGTATGGCTTCCAATGCAAGTTCGGCTTCGTGCGCCACGGAGAAATTGCGGATACCGGGAATCAACGCCAGATGCTCCAGTAAGTCATCGGAAATGCTTTCCACATCAGCCAGCATGCGCCCATGCTCGCGATGGAATCCGTCGGGTTTCAGAACCGGTTTGATGACTCGTTTGATATTGCGCGCCATCTGGCGCTCGAAAGTGGAACGGTTCTTGCCCTTGAGCGACAGTTCCCCGAAATGAAAAAGAATCTTTGGCATGTGCGGCAGCCTAGCGGCTTAGCGTCTCAGTTGCAGCGATTTGACCGCGAATTATTAAAGGTATGTTGTTATACTAACCGGGAGCAGCATCAACCAGTTCCAGCAGTCGATTTTTAAGCTCCACATCTTTAAACGCGGATATGCCAACCATCGCTTTATCTTTCCACGGAAAATCACGCCACGCATTGATAATCAGATGCGACATACGATCTTCCAGCACCGTCAAAATAGACTCTGCCTGCAGCAAGTCCTTTTCTCTTTTGGCATCATCACGCCGGTATTGATAAATCACACACTTATGCAGGGCATAGCGTGCGGACTGAGGGACAGAAACGAGTACGCCATTCCGTGTAAGCACAACAGCTTCTTGTGGCTCTTTAATCAGGTAATCAAGAAAACGAAGTGGCTCCGCATAAACACCTGCTCCTTGTAATAAAACAGGTTTGTGATCGGGTTTACCCACCATCGGCGTGAGGAAATCAATTTTCATTTTATTTTTCTTATGGATAAAATTTGTAGGTGGGTATTTACGATTGAGCTGAGGGATGGCTCTAAACCCGATTCTGAGTAGGCCTTCTTGAATTTTTATTGATTGATTGCCTGCCAGTTTCACCATTCTTCCCAAATCAATATCTTTGGTTTCCGCGGTATTGGCATCCCAGGTAACACCAAGTGAATTCCCAATCGCATTAAAAGCATGTGAACCAATAAGCACGCACTTTTGATGAGCAAAGCAACCTAAAGCATCAAGCAATTCAAGCGTGTTAGCGCCAACCCTGTCGGGTGCATTGCACCCTGATACTGTGAGCATGGAGCAGATAGTCATTCTATCTTTGAAATCAATCGCTCCGCCATCTATATCAATGGGTCTGGTCAGCCTTTCTCCTTCATAGGAAACCCGATGTTGAAAGTAGGTTTTGCCTTTGGCCTCAGTCCTGATAACAGAACCAGAGGAAGGCATCCCTTTTTCAGCTTTGAGCAGGTCGAGCAGGTTGCTATAGATAATTCGAGATGTTTTTTCCCAATAGTGCATAATAAGAGACAATAGCCCAGTTGTACCTTTTTATCAATTAAAGGTACAACATGTTATAACATATTTATTTTACGAGAAATAAATAGCGCTCAAAATTATATCGGTTTTTGCCCTTGAGCGACAGATAGCCGAAATGAAACAGAATCTTTGGCATGCGCGGGAGCCTAACGGCTTAGCGTTTCAGTTGCAGCGGTTTGACTTTCCTCAATACGAAGTGCAATTTTCATGCATGGGTTGGATGCGGCGGGATATTGGGAATGAGTGTTATGTATAAGCATACATATCAAGATACTGATGGGCTTTTATTGAACAAGGCCGAATCATTGTGTAAAACATCCATGCCGGTTTCCCGTGGTAAAGGCCCTGGTTCAATACCGCCCCGACGAAAAGCTATTTATACATAA
>CAZEMN010000081.1:0-5526 GCA_964513335.1 uncultured Zetaproteobacteria bacterium
GCCCCGGATGTATACGGCAATCCACGATTCAGCACAGCTTCGACCTCGGTATTGCCACGTGAAAGCGCATTGCCAATGACGACCAGATCAGGATTGGGCTCAAGGTTGGCCGCATCAAACGGAGCAATCGTGATCCCCAGTTCCGCCAGAAAATCGGACATCGGCGGATACACACCGGCATCCGAGCCAGTGACGCACCAGCCCGAATCCTTTGCCAGCTTCGCAACCGCCGCCATTGCGGTGCCGCAAATACCCAGTATATGGATGTGCTTAACCTGCATCATTCATGAATCGCCGTGATGATTACGCCGGGCCTTTGTTCGCAATGGATGCTTGCGAGGAAGACCGTAGCTGCGCTTACGGACGACTGAGTAAGGATACGTTGCGGGCAAAGGAACAAGTAAGGGCGCGGTAGTATTTGTGAATCATGCAAGTTACCCATAGCGCGGATTGAACCACAAGCCGGGCAAGACAGAAAGTAGCAAGCGCGGCAGGATGGCCGCATGCAGGCTCAACCGCTGGAAAAAGTGATTGCGGAAACCGGAAAAAAACCCGATGCCAGTATCATCTGGCTACATGGTCTGGGTGCGGATGGTCACGATTTCGAGCTTATCGTCCCGGAACTGGGCCTTCCGAATGATCTTGCAGTGCGCTTTATTTTTCCGCATGCACCCGCCATTCCCGTAACCATCAATAACGGTTATATCATGCCTGCCTGGTATGATTTCAAACAGACTGACCTGGGTATTGAACATGACGAGAAAGGTATCGCGCGCTCCGCCAAACAGATTCAGTTATTGATAGAACAGCAGGAGATGCATGGCATCGCACCGGATCGCATCATCCTCGCCGGATTCTCACAGGGCGGCGCGATGGCGATCCATTGTGGTCTGCGACAATCCAAACCCATGGCAGGAATCATGGTATTATCCTCTTATCTGCTAATGCCGGATCACATGGAAGACGAGGTCAAGCCTGCCGCATGCTCAACGCCAATATTCATGGCGCATGGTGTAAACGATCCGGTTGTACCTTACGCTGCGGGCGAGGCCTCGTGCCGGAAGCTTGAAACAGCAGGTTGCCATATCGAATGGCATAGCTATCCGATGGAGCACCACGTTTGTCCGCAGGAGATTAAAGATATCGGTTTATGGATTAGCGGAATTCTAAAAAAGAAAAGATAAGGAACCCGGTACTCAATCCAGCATTTGCCGTATACTGTGACTCAAAGCTTCAAATTGTACCGGTTTGGTTAATATTTTGCTGTTTCGGGGCTGCTCACTGCTGCCGAGCACCTGTTCATTATCGTATCCCGTCATAAAGATCACCGGTATATCGGGACTCATCTCCCTAATCTGTTCAGCAAGCTGTATGCCACCATAATGTGGCATTATAACATCCAGTATGGTGAGGCTGATCTCTTCCTGATTCGTTTTGAATATATCCAGGGCTTCCCTGCCATCTTTGGCCTGCAATATCTTGTAGCCTATGGTTACAAGCACCTCGGCTACAATCTCGCGGACATGCTGCTCGTCATCAGCCAACAGAATGGTTTCACCATTACCGTATGTGGCTGCTTTCTTATCAGGCGCTTTAATTGTAGCAACCTGTGGTTGTGTAAGTGGAAGATACACGCTAAACGTGGTTCCTTTACCCACTTCGCTCTCAACCTCAAGCACACCCCCGTGATCGTGGACTGTGCCATAACTCATGGCCAGGCCGAGGCCCGTGCCCATTCCCACCTCTTTGGTGGTGAAAAAAGGTTCAAAAATATCCGGTAATTGTTCTTTCGGAATACCACAACCATTATCGGATATGCTTAGACGCGCAAAAGCCTGCCCTTTCCTGAAAGTATCCCCATCAATATTCTGATGCTTTTTGATAAAGGAGGAATCCGCCTCAAACCGTTCAAGACAAACCTTGATTTCCGGTATTTTTACATCTGCAACAGCATCGCGCGCATTGTTTAGCAGGTTCAGCAAGACTTGCTGAATCTGATTGGCGTCTCCATGGATGGGAAGGGTCTCACTTGTGAAGTCCTGTGTAATGTTGATATTCTCCGGCAGGACAATAGCGGTAAGCTTATACGCTTCCTTAATGAATACCGCGAGATCAACCTTCTTCTTCTCCACGATACCCTTACGGGCAAAAATCAGCAGTTCGGAAATCATGTCCGCCGCCTGAAGCGCAAGCTCCTCTGTGCGCCGCACCCTGTCCATCAGTTCCGGCATCCCCTTCATCTTCGAGCGCAGTAGATACAGATGGCCGGCGATGCCTGCCAGCATGTTATTAAAGTTATGCGCGATACCACCCACCAGCGTGCCCACGGCCTCCATTTTCTGCGCCTGCTCAAACTTTGCCTGCATCTCATCATGTTCAGTCAGGTCGGCATGTGTGGCAACAAAATGGGTGATTTCTCCCGTAGTATTACGGATAGGTGAAATGGTCAGCATGACCGGGTAGAGCGTACCATCTTTTTTCCGGTTAATGATCTTACTCTGCCATATTTTACCGGAGAAAATTGTTTCCCACATGTTTTTATAGAATGATGTGTTCTGCTTACCACTTTTGAGTACTCTGGGTGTGTTTCCGATAGCCTTTTCGGCGGTATATCCGTTAATTCTCGTAAAGGCAGCATTGACATACTCAATCCTGCCTTCCCTGTCCGTGATTACGATTGCATCACCTGCCTGCTCGACGGCATGAGAAAGTTTGCGCAGTTGTGCTTCAGCCTGTTTGCGTACGCTTATATCCCGGATAAAAGCGTTGAACGTCCACGTACCATCCTCACAAACCGGCACAACGGATATTTCGATGGGAAAAACATGCCCATCAAGACGCATGCCCGTTATTTCGACAATCCTTTTAGCAATAATGCCTTCCTTGCCACTGGTAAGAAATTCCTTCAATCCATGCGCATGAGCGAATCGGTATTCCAGTGGGATAATTGTATCCTCCACCATCCTGCCGATGGCCTGCTCTGACCTCCAACCAAATATTTTTTCAGCTTCAGGATTCCAGGCTGTGATGATGCCGTCTGCATCCATTCGAATAAAAGCATCACGTGCAGTAGCAGTAATTTGATGGAGCGAAAACTCCCGCTTTTCGATCTCGTGAATCATCGTACTGAATGATACAGTCAGATCATCAATTTCACGGTAGGGTGATGGCTTGAGTTTATGTTCATAATCACCGTGGGTAGCGCGGTTTACCACTTTTGCCAGTGCTGAAACAGGATTAAGCAGACGTTTGGTGAACATCAGGCTGATCAGGCCGAACAAGGCATGCAACACCACAACAATGATGGTCAGCGTGATCAGGATGGAAGTAATGGGCGAGACAATACTGGCTGATGGAATTTCGGAAATAATACCCCACCGCAACTCACGAATCAGCGTAGCAATACCGAAGACTTTCTTGCCGTCAATACCCTCATAAACATCATGCCTGTGCCAGTCCTTTCCCGACATCAGGGTGCGCACTATCTCCCAGTTCGACAACAGAGCACCCTGCTGGTATTTTGAATCAGGCGGGGATGTGAGCAGGGAGCCCCGGCCATCAATGAGGTAAACCTTCGAATTATGTTCGGGGACTTTAGCTCTGATGTTCCGCCATAACGCATCAATATTGATGGTGCTGATCATAACGCCAACGCTTTCATTGTCGGCAATCAGTGGCACAGCGATCAAAAATTCCATATATTTATCATGCCTACGCACCGGAGAGCTGATAAAAATCCTCTTCCGCATAGGGATGACAAATGCCGGAACAGTCCTGTTTATAAAAGCAGGTATAAAGTCCGCATGATGTGTGGAAAGAAGGTTATTGGCATAGCGATCGTAGATGGTGGTCGTATTCAGAAGTGGTTCGCGTTGATTGATCTTTTCAAGCAGTGTACGCATAAAATGGGTACCCTTGTGTTGACTTACAAAATAAGCGATAGGGTCTGATTTGTTTTGCAATACGGAAACCAGCCGCTCTGTTTCAAGCTGAAGGCGTAGTGTAATCGTCCGGTGGAACATCTTCTCACTTAACATGGCACGATCCAGCAGCAGCCTGTGCGCCTGCTGGTAAAGCCATGGAGACAGTACCGCGGCAGGTATCAGCGAGGCCAGAATAATCAGGCCATACCAGGCGGTACGTAATGGTATCTTACTGGAAATAGCCAATTTATTCTATTGCTGACCAGAGGCCCTGAGGATAAATCGCTGATCAGTGTACTGGACCAAATCATCAGGCACATCTTCCCAGAGGCCCATTTCCACCATGACATCGGCCATAGCTCGAATGCGCGCATCGGTCGGAATCATGTCGCCAAAATTAATCCAGTCCGGCGGATCGGTCAAAACTTTTTCAAATATTGCAGCATTGGACCCGGTATAGTTTTCACTCAGCATGGCTGCCTCGTGTGGATGGTTCTCAATAAATGTGCCACCTTTCTTTAGCGCCGTGATCAGTTCCTGTACCTGATTCGGGTGATCGTTGATAAAGGTATTGGAAGCAAGGAAGACATGATCAAGGTGATCCTTCCAGATTTCTGGAGAGGTGGACGCCATCCAGCCGACACCAAGCGAGATCGACTTGTTGCCTTCCGGTTCTCCAACCACAAACCCATCAATCTCGCCGCGTTTGAGCGAAGTAATCATATCGCGTGGCGGCATGCCGACCACTGTTACATCTCCATAAGTTACGCCATGCTGTTTTAGCGCCAGATAGAGCAGTACATGATGTTGAGAGTATATATGCGGTACAGCTATGACCGCTTTATGCCCTTTCAGTGCGGCAATACTTTTATACTTTTTGGACAGCACAAAACCGTTACCGTTGCGATCAGCCATCATCACGATTTTTGCCGGCACCCCTTCGCGGATCATATTCATCGCCAGTGGTGATAAAATGAATGTTCCGGCCAATTTACCGCTTTTCATATCGTTGACCACATCATTCCAGTCATGGTTTTGAATAGTTTTCAGACGAAATGTGGTCAGGTCGTTCTGATATATGTTTTCAACAATGGCCAGAGAGAGATGGCCGCCGCAGATGAGACGACCGATAGTCACCTCAGGTCTGGATTGAACTACAGCATCATTTTTTCCATTACTACAGGCCGGGATCAGTAGGCTGGCGATGAGCATTGCTATCAAAGTCTGGCTTGAAAGTCTGGTGATGATGCTTTTCCCCTTGAAAACCAGCCCGGATTATTCTATGAATCATTGCGTCAATTTATGAACAGGCTAAATTTGAATCATAAAACATCGCGGAAGTGATAAAAAAGTCTTTGATAAAAATCAAAAAATGATGGGCTACCGTACTGCATCAGGCTGCCTGATTCGTGCAATACCCTGCCGTATGCAATCCGTTCTTTCAGGAAACCTTACGCAGCGGTTCAAATGCCTCGGCTTCAACATAGACGCTGGCTGGATAAACCGGGCCAATGTCCACCATCATCCATACGTCGGAACGTAATCCCAGTTCTACATCCAGCACATCGCCCGGCTTGAGCAAGCCCGTAATTTCCCTGGCAAG
>CAZEMN010000081.1:5626-8245 GCA_964513335.1 uncultured Zetaproteobacteria bacterium
TCATCCTGAAACAAGTCGGAATAGTGCAGAAGATAATCGGCCATACTTTCCATGCATGCTTCAGCCAGCTTCCCCTGTTCGGCATCCTTTAACGTCCGGGCTCGTACAAAACGGTCCATCGAATCCTGCAGCAGCAATACCATCTCCTCTTGCCCATATCTCTCAATCTGGCTATGTTCGCGACCACTTAGCCTGCATACAATGACACTAAGGAGTCCAACGATGCAAATCAACGCCCCGAGCATCCGTAAAGGAATGATTCTGGAACTGGATGGCATACTCTGGCGTGTCGTAAAGACCCAGCATGTGACCCCCGGCAAGGGTGTAGCCTGCATGCAAGTGGAAATGCGCAATGTGGAAACGGGCAACAAAACCAACAAACGATTCAATTCTACTGAACGTGTCGAACGTGTCACGCTCACTCAGCGGCCCATGCAATATCTGTATGAAGATGGCGGCAACTATCATTTTATGGATATGGAGAACTATGAGCAAATCGAATTGGGCGAGGATTTCCTTGAAGATGCAAAACCCTACCTGCTTCCGGAAACCGAAGTACTCATTGAATTTCACGAACAACGCCCGCTGAATGTGCAGTTGCCGCAAACGGTGGTACTGGAAGTGGTCGAATGCGACGCCTCCATCAAGGGACAAACGGCCACCGGCTCCTACAAACCCGGTAAGCTGGAAACCGGTGCCACCATTATGGTGCCGCCCTATCTGGAGGCAAACACAAAAATCAAGGTCAATACGGAAACCGGCGAATATATGGAACGTGCCTGACCAAATATTGCAGACCGTTAGGCATTCTCATTCACTTGTTGCAGATTGCTGAGAATCCGGCGCAATACGACGCATGTCGCATCAAATTCATCCTGAGTTACGCCACGAATCGCGGTCGCCACATAATCCATAAGTATGGGGTGAATACACTGAATAGCCCCGTTTCCACTGGTAGTCAGAAAGGCCCGAACCACCCTTCGGTCGACCAGATCCGGTCGACGTTCGACATAACCTTTCCGTACCAACCCGTTAAGCAGACGCGTAATCACCGCCTTGTCCTTGGCCAGGGTGTTGGCAAGATGGGTTTGCGTGGCGCCGTCTTCCCTTCTAAGCAATACCAATACGCCCAGTTCTTCATGCGTGATAACAAAACCGGCCTCCCCGCACCGGTGGACAATGCCTTGACGAAAAGCATACGTCAGGTGGTTGACGAGGTAGCCAAGGCTATCCTCAAACCGTTGAGAAACGGCGGCATCACTCATGTGCTGCATACTAGGATAAATAGTTGATATTATCAATAATTGACATTATCAATAATAATAGCTAGCCTGCACTTTTCATAAATTATCTTGATGATTGCGCCGGGCCTTTGATCGCAACGAATTCTCGCGAGAAAGAGTGTGGCAGGGACTACGATCGACTGAGTGAGAATTCGTTGCGATCAAAGAAACAAGTAAGGCCACGGCAGTATTTATGAAAAGTGCAGGCTAGGTTTTTTTGTCGCGAAATGAATCGACATCATTAGGATGTCCGCAAACAAGTCTCACAAAAGGAACCTGTTATCCGGAACATGCGCCTCATTTTATTTCTTTCCTGTTACGCTATATTATTTGCGGCATGGCCTGCTATGGCGGCTCCGATAAGCCTTACCTCGGTCATACGCACTGTGCTGGAGCGGCATCCGGATGTCGGCTTGAGTCGGTTGCAACCGAAATTTGCGGACGCCGATGCACAAGGCATCGCCGGGCAACTGGACCCCGCCCTGTCCGCCACCGTCAGTATCAGTGACGAACAGACGCCTTTTGTCAGTGAATTCGCCCCCATCGGCACGAAACGCCGCCAATTCACCGGCACCATCAGCAAGCCGCTGGCCAGCGGCGATACGGTAACGCTTGGCGTTGACTTCAACCGGCGATTCCTGGACTTCGATTCACCGTTCGCGTCCCAACTCGCCAATCCCAACCCGGCATACCGCAACCAGATAGACCTGACCGTGCGCCATCCGCTGCTGCGCGGCGCGGGCAGGCCAGCATATAACAAGGCGCTTGAAGCGTCCCGCGCCGACAAAAAAGCAGCCTTGATGCAGGTGCGTACGACGGAGGATCAATTGGCCCTGCAGGCCCTGCAACTGTACTATGGCATTGCCTCCGATACCGAGAACGTGAGCCTGGCAGATGAAGCGGTCTCCCGGGCCGAACGCGTACTGGCCGACCAACGTCGGCGTGAGCGGTTTGGCCTGATTGAGGCGGCTGACCGGCTACAGGCCGAAGCCTTGCTGTCCACGCGCCGCATGGACAGCAAACAGACAAGAGCGACACTGGCACGCGACATCGCTGCCCTGAACCGTCTCATGCTGCGTGATCCCGATACGCCGCTGTCCGTCATTGCGGATGAGCCTGTGCCATCCGGTACGCCGGATTTTGAAGAATCCATACAACGTGCTCGAAAGCACCGTCCGGAAATCAAGAATCTGGAAGCAAAATTGCAGGCCGCGGAATCAAGGCTGATGGAGGTGCGCGACAAGGAGCGCATGCAACTGGATGTGGTCATGAAACTCGGTAGCCGCTCGCTGAACGCCCTCTCCGGTACGGCATTCAAGCAGGGATTCAGCATCAG
>CAZEMN010000082.1:0-8230 GCA_964513335.1 uncultured Zetaproteobacteria bacterium
TTCTGCCTTCGAAACCATGTTGCTCCCAACCGGTTAGTGAACCATGACTGAAATCGCCAATAATTATCGATTTTATGGCAGGACCGCCAAAGGCAGTCTGGCTGGCAATCAGCAGGAGCAGTCCGGCCAGCAGGAGATGTCCATATCTGGAACCCAAGGCTACGAAGACGTCCCGTGATTTCCATCCGGTGTGGAAGCAAACATGGGGAGTGTCATTACGTTACCCTTATTTCCCTCGGGGGCTTCCGTGATTTTAGCATGGCCCAGTTTTTCAACTTCATCAATGCGAATCACGGAATGCATGGGAATATAAGTGCGTTTGACTCGTTTGAATTCATTTTTCAGGCTTTCTTCGCCAGGATCGAGCACGACGGAAGACTTTTCCCCGAATTTCAGGTGAGATACCTCAACGAAACCAATCATATCGGATGCACCGATATGATTGGCGTAGATTTCATAAACTTTGCCATGATTCATGAAACTGATCCGGTAAATACGTTGTTTCGGCATGCTTTTAGACTCCTGTCGGATTTTTAAGGCCAGTAAGTAACCCGCGCCGTGCATGTTTCGCCAATCACAATACGGGAAACATGCAGGCGTTTGTCATTCAGCCGTTTTGCCATGTCTTCATACAGCACGTGGGCCACGTTTTCGCTGCTCGGATTGATGGTGTCAAACGGTGCAATATCATTCAGGTTGTAGTGATCCCACCCGGCGAGGGCATTCTTTAATTCGCGTTTCAACACCTTGTAGTCCACCGCAAGACCAATGTCATCCAGTTCATTGCACGTTACATAGAGTTCCACCCGCCAGTTGTGACCGTGCAGGCGGGCGCAGTCCCCCGGATAATCGCGCAGGCTGTGCGCTGCGGCGAAATGTGTCTCGATCATTAATTCATAATGTGCCATGGAGAAAGTTTACTGCCTTTTCCGGATTGAAGATATTAGTCAGCTGCGGGTGGCAGCATGGCGGCGGATACATGGCGGCCTTCGGCGGCCAGAATATTATAGGTGCGGGCGGCCGCGCGGGTGTCCATGCATTCAACACCAATGTGTGCGGCTTCCAACGCACCAAGCACGGCAGCGTTCGGGAATGAAGTGGTGCGTCCCGTACCGATCAGCAACACTTCAGGGGGAGCGGCAAAGATGTCGGCAAGATGCTCTAGGGTAAGTTCATGTGTCTGTTCCGGTCCCCATGGCGCGATGACGTGCCCATGATGAACGAGCAACCCCGTATCAAAGCGTTCGTCTCCCACTTGAAGCGAGATGTCGTCATAAGCGCGAAAGACGGGTACACCGGTATCCAGTTCAGGGGTAACATCTCCCGGTAAAGCGATGCTCAGGGCCGCGCCTCCATTTTTTTCACTTCTTCATCACTTGGTTTAAAACGCCCATGCAAGGCCAGCATAACCGGGCTGGCGATATAAATGGAGGAGTAGGTGCCGACGAGGATGCCGGCCATCAGAGCCAGGGCAAAACCGTGGATGACCTCGCCACCGAGGAAAAACAGGGCGGCGACCACCAACAGTGTGGTCAGTGAAGTCATCAGGGTGCGTGCCAACGTCTGGTTTATGGATGCATTGACGATGGTTTTCTCGTCATCGGGTTTTTTCTTCTTACGGTTGGTGGCAAGGTTTTCGCGGATACGGTCAAACACCACGATGGTGTCATTCAGTGAATAGCCAATGACCGTCAGAAGGGCCGCAACCACTGGAAGACTGAATTCGTTTCCGGTCAGGGCGAAGAGGCCCAGCACTATGGTAACATCGTGCAACAACGCGGCATCGGCACCCAAAGCAAAGCGCAATTCAAAGCGGAAGGTGACGTAGATCAGAATAGCAACCATGGCAATCAGTACGGCCATGATACCAGCGCGCGTCAGCTCCTCACCTACCTGTGGACCGACGAATTCCACACGCCGCATTTGTACGTCATCAGCACCAAAACTGGTGGTCAACGCATCCAGGATGGCAGTGCTGATGGTGGAGGATTCCTCACTACTCCTGTTTTGCACGCGGATGAGGATTTCCTTGGGCGTACCGTACTCCTGGATGATGGCCTGACTATAGCCGGCAGGTTTCAGGCTGTTGCGCACATCGGCAATGGCAGGAGCCTGGTTGAATTTCACCTCCACCAAAGTTCCTCCGGTGAAATCAATGCCAAAATTAAGGCCCTTGAAGATAAGGAGACCAACGGACAGCAATAACAGAATGCCGGAAACAGCCATGGCGGCCTTGCGCTTGCCGATAAAGTCAATGTGGGTGTCGGGACGAATGATCTGCATGATAATTTCCTTTTCTCTGCCCTATATGCTCAGTGATTCCACGCGGCCGCGTTTTTCCAGAAACAGGGCGATAATGGCGCGGGTAAACATGATCGCTGTAAACATCGAAGCCAGAATGCCGACGGAGAGCGTTACGGCGAAACCCTTGACCGGACCGCTACCGAACTGGAATAGCACAATAGCGGCAATCAGTGTGGTGATATTCGCATCTACGATCGTGGAGAGGGCTTTTTCATAGCCACCGTCAATGGCGGCCAACGGTGTCTTACCCAGGCGAATTTCTTCGCGGATACGCTCGAAAATAAGCACATTGGCATCCACGGCCATACCGATGGTCAATACGATACCTGCCATACCCGGCAGGGTGAGCGTGGCACCGATCATGCTCATGGCGGCAACAATCAATATCATATTGAATGCCAGAGCCAGATTGGCGACCATGCCAAAGGCGCGGTAGTACACGGCCATGAATATGAGTACCAGAATGCCGCCTATGATGATGGAGTTCATGCCTTGTTCAACCGAATCCTTACCCAGACTCGGACCGATGGAGCGTTCTTCCACTACCTTGACCGGGGCAGGCAGGGCACCTGCGCGTAATACAATTGCCAGATCGTGCGCTTCGGCTGGCGAGAAGCTGCCGGTGATTTGCGCTGAACCGCCGGAAATGCGCTCACGAATCACAGGCGCTGAATTTACCACGCCTTCGAGGATAATAGCGAAGCGTTCGCCGACATGAGCCTTGGTCAGTTTGTCGAATCTGCGTGCGCCTTTACTGTTAAATTTCAGGGTGACCGCATATTCGTTGAAACGGGAATCAATGGATACGCGTGCATCGGATATCTCCGTGCCGGAAAGTTCTGTGCGTTTCTTGAGCAGATAGGGTTGCTTGAACGGCTGACCGGCCCGTGTGGATTCAGGGCCGTACATGATGATATCACCGGCCGGTATCCGGCCTTGCAGGGCGCTGTTCAGATCACCTTTTTCATCAACCAGCTTGAATTCGAGTTGGGCGGTGCGTCCGATCAGACTTTTGGCACGGGCCGTGTCTTCATAGCCTGGAATCTGGACCAGAATGCGACGGTCGCCCTGTTTGACAATAACTGGCTCCGTGGTCCCCAGTGCATCGATTCGGGTACGTATTACTTCGATGGCCTGATCCACGGCAAACTTTTTGATTTCTTTGGCATCCTTGTCTTTAATCGTAAGTTCAAAGCGGCCATTTCCCTTGTCCGTCAAACGATAATTGGGAAAATTTTTGCCCAGTAATTTACTGGCAGTGTCGGTATTTTCCACTTTTTTAATGACAATACTGAGCGTTTGCCCCCTGGCATCCAGTTTGCGATATCGGATTTTGGCCTTTCGCAGGATTTGGCGGGTGGTATCTACATCCTCCTCCACCGAACGTTCCACGGCCTTGTTGACATCCACATCCAGCACCAGGCTTACGCCTCCCTTTAAATCAAGGCCCAGATTCAGGGGTTTGCTGAATCCCTGCGGCCACCAAGATGGCGTTGTCATGATATTGGGCAGACTGCTCATGGCCGAAATAACCAGTACGGCAGCAATTAACCAGAGTTTCCAGCGTGGATAGGCGTGCATGAATAATCCTTTTTAACGTGCGATTTAAGTTTAGTCTGCGAGGCTGGTAATCGTGTCACGTTTAACGGTAATACGTACCTTGTCGGCAATATTCAGCTTGACGACATCCTCAGTGACTTCATGAATGGTTCCAATGATGCCGCCCGCGGTAATAATTTTATCACCCTTTTTCAGCTCATCAATCATGCCGCGATGCGCCTTCATTCGCTTCTGCTGTGGCCGGATCAGCAGGAAATAAAAGATGACAATAATCAGAACCAGTGGTGCCAGTGAGGCAAGGCCGGATCCGACCGGGGATGCGTTCGCGGCCAGTGCCATGCCGGGTGTGGTCAACGATGCCAGAAAGGCCATTGCGGCAAGGGTGAGAAAATGGGTCCGATTTTTTCGGTTCAAATTATAATTCATGATTCAAGTATCTCCTGATATGTCCTGATTGCCGTGATAGCTGTGCAGGAACTGGTCGCGGAATTCGGGCCATTGCCCCGCTTCAATTGAGGCGCGGGCTCGCCGCATGAGCGCGCAATAGTAGTGAAGATTGTGCACTGTGTTCAACCTCGAACTTAAGATTTCCCTGGATACGTATAAATGACGCAGGTAGGCACGCGAAAAATGCTGACAGGCGTAGCATTTACAGTTTTCCATCAAAGGGCGCGGATCATCGCGGAAACGCGCTTGTTTGATGTGAATGGTGCCGGAATCAGTAAACAGGGTGCCATTGCGGGCATTTCGCGTCGGCATTACGCAGTCGAACATATCAATACCGCGGTCAATTCCTTCGATTAAATCCGCAGGCGTGCCGACACCCATCAGATAGTGGGGTTTGTCTTCAGGCAGATGCGATGCAAGCGCATTGAGCATGCTTAACATTTCTTCCTTGGGTTCGCCGACCGACAAACCGCCGATGGCAACGCCTTCGAATCCGATGTCCGATAGCTGCTGCAATGATTCCAGGCGAAGTCCGGGATACATGCCGCCTTGCACGATACCGAACAGCGCCTGTTCCGGATTGGGCGGCAGGTATTGGCGGCATTCGCGAGCCCAGCGCATGGAAAGTTCCATCGAGGATCGTGCTTCATCTTGTGTGGCGGGGTAGGGCGTGCATTCATCGAAGGTCATGACGATGTCGCTGCCCAGTTGCCGCTGGATGTCCATGCTTTCCTTTGGCCCCAGAAACACTTCGTCGCCATTAATATGTGAGCGAAAACGCACGCCATGCATTTCAATACTGCGCAAATCACCCAGTGACCAGACCTGAAATCCGCCGGAATCGGTAAGGATGGGGCCATTCCAGGCCATAAAGTGGTGCAGACCACCCATTTGTTTAATGAGCGGTGCGCCGGGGCGGAGCATCAGGTGATAGGTATTGCCGAGGATAATTTGCGCACCGACTTCATCGAGGTCGCGGGGCATCATGGCCTTGACTGTCGCCTGCGTGCCAACCGGCATGAACACTGGCGTTTCTACCACGCCATGCGGCAAATGCATGCGACCGCGCCTTGCAAAACTGCCTTCGGTGCGGGCCAGCAGTTCAAATTTCAACGCGGACATGGCGGCGCAGACTGCCATGCTTCGTATCGGCTGCAACCACTCTTGATAATATCTCTCCTGAAAGAATCCCCTGCAATGCATAGACCAATGGTTCCAGTGACAGGAATCACGGATGTTTGGCCGGGATGATTGCAGGTTTGCAAGGCGGCCAAATGATGGGTGTGTAAAAAAGCATCATCACATCCACGGATGGACTTTTTACGATTCCATCATCAAACGCATGTCGGTATCATCCGACTGTAATTTTTTCTGATGTAAGGCTGGATTGATATGCATCGGAGCAGAGGTGAAGATGAGATTCTGGTTCAAAACTGCACGCGATCCCGCGATTGTGCGATGTTCCATGAAATACGCGTTTATTGTTGGCCCTGTCCTTGTGGCCATTAATTACGGCGATGCCATTGTGCAGGGAACGGTCGATGGTGTGGGGCTGTTCAAGATAGGGCTGACAATGATGGTGCCGTATCTGGTGTCCACTTTCTCCAGCGTGGGGACCATCTGCAAAATGCGTAAAGCCGATGAAGTGCTATCCGAAAGCGATTCGCTTCGTTGATTATCGAGGTGCTGAAGCAATGGTGAAATTGGCCAGGGTGAAGAAAAAGCTGCATCTCAAATAATGCAACGATTCATGCTCCGTACTTCCTGCTTTCGCCGGAGTTTTGTGTTTCTGCCCGTTTCCCTGCTGATTCTGGCGATGTCCCCGGTTTATGCGGGATCGGACATTGGCGTGATCCTTGCAAGCATTCAGGGCGAATGGGCGCATATCAAGTATCAGTTGCCCAAGAAGCAAAGAGAAGCCGCATTCCGGAAATTATATACCCGCGCCAAACAAATCCGGATCACACACCCGGGGAAGGCCGAGCCGTTGTTATGGGAAGGCATTATCCTGACTGATTACGCTGGTGAGCGGGGAGGACTAAGAGCTCTGCAAATGATTGAACAGTCCAGGAAGTTGTATGAGAAGGCATTGGATATTAATCCGTATGTCTCGCATGGCGCTGCCTATACACAGTTGGGCAACCTGTATTTCGAGGTGCCCGGCTGGCCGCTTGGTTTTGGTGACAGGGACAAGGCCCGCGATTTGTTGAAGAAAGGGTTATCCATCTCACCGGCAGGCCTGGATGCAAACTATTTCATGGGAAAGTTTCTGTTGCGGCAGAAACAGTATCGTGATGCTGCCCGTCATTTTCAACGGGCGTTGGCTGCACCACCCCGCCCCGGCAGAGTGATAGCTGATACAGGCCGTAAGTCGGACGCAAGAAGAATGCTGGAAGAAACAACGCAACAACTGAATCACTGATATTTCCGCCATACTCAGGCTAGTGTAGCTTGCCGCGCCATGGCAAAGAAGGAAAATAAGAAGCAGATGGAGTTTTCAACACAGGAAGCCCTGATCATGGCGGCGGAGCATCCGCGTACGCTACGCAACCGTTTGGCCAAATTGCACGCCAGTGAATTGGGTGAGCTTCTTCTTGCCTGCAAGGATGATGGTGAGCGCATCGCGATTCTGGGGCGCATTCCGGAGGCGTTGCGCGGTGATGTGCTGCTGGAGTTGCCTGAAGGCATGCAGGAAGATCTGCTGGCTTCACTGGCACCCAGCGAGATCGAGGGAGTGGTGGAGCATCTGGATTCGGATGACGCCACGGACATCCTGCAAGCGGTGGGCAAGGAAGTTGCTGATGAAGTGATCGGGCGCCTTGAGCCGGAAGACCGTCGTGAAATCGAACCTTTACTGGAGCATGATGAGGAATCCGCCGGTGGCCTCATGCAGGCGGAACTGTTCAAGGTTCGGGATGACTGGGAAGTTCAGAAGGTCCTGGAAGTGCTGCGCCGTTTTGGCCATGAAATTGAAAATCTGAATTATGTTTATGTGGTGGATGACGCAGACAGATTGACGGGTGTAATTCCCCTGCACAAATTATTGTTCTGTAGTCCTGATGATTCTGTTGCGCGGATTTTGGACCCGGACTTTCCGCAAGTCCATGCCGGCCAGGATCAGGAAGATGTGGCGCGCATCTTCGAGAGATATGATGTACTGGCCCTGCCCGTTGTGGATGATGACGGGGTGCTCGTGGGGCGCATTACCGCCGATGATATTCTGGACGTGGTGCAGGAAGAGGCGACCGAGGATATGTACCGCCTGGCGGCATTGTCCGATCAGGACGATCTGGCCGAACCGGTGGGAATTACAGCATGGCGCCGCGGCGTATGGCTGACCGTCAATCTGGGAACAGCCATCCTTGCCTCGCTGGTCATCGCTCAGTTTGAGGCAACCATTGCACAGATTGTCGCTCTGGCGGTGTTGATGCCGATTGTCGCCAGCATGGGCGGAATTGCCGGAACGCAGACGCTGACCGTGATCGTGCGCGGCATTGCTTTGGGGCGCGTGACCTTTGAAACGGAGCGTCGCGCCCTGATAAAAGAGGTGACGGTCAGCATAGTTACGGGCTTGAGTTTTGCCGTGGTGATGGGGCTGATTGCCAGCCTCTGGTTTCCGGCGCTGGGCGCCAGGTTGGGTTTCGTAATCGCCGCAGCCATGATAATTAATCTGTTGGCGGCAGGACTTTCGGGGGCGTTGATTCCTTTGACATTACAGCGCATCCATATCGATCCGGCGCTGGCTTCCGGCACGATTCTCACAACGGTCACCGATGTGGTTGGTTTTTTTGCTTTTCTGGGGCTTGCCACGGTATTTCTGCTTTGACCGGTAGAGGTGGCGCGGCTAAGATCCGCAACCATTTTTGGAGGTTATTCCATGTCTGATGTCCAGCATCATCGCCTGATTATTCTCGGTTCC